>NZ_JBSFGU010000002.1:133988-227658 GCF_053596725.1 Kitasatospora sp. NPDC001660
GCGGGTCCGGGTGGCCGGCTTCTTCTCCGCCGGGGCCTCGGTGTCCGCCACGGCCTCGGTCTCGGCCTTGGGTTTGCGGGTGCGGGTCCGGGTGGCCGGCTTCTTCTCCGCCGGGGCCTCGGTGTCCGCCACGGCCTCGGTCTCGGCCTTGGGTTTGCGGGTGCGGGTCCGGGTGGCGGGCTTCTCCTCGGCCGGGGCCTCGGTGTCCGCCACGGCCTCGGTCTCGGCCTTGGGCTTGCGGGTGCGGGTCCGGGTGGCCGGCTTCTTCTCCGCCGGAGCCTCGACCACGGCCTCGGCCACAGCCACGGCCTCGGCCTCGACCACGGCCACGGCCACAGTCTCGGCCTCGGCCACGGCCACAGTCTCGGCCTCGGCCTTCGGCTTGCGCGTTCGGGTACGGCTGCGCGCGGCAGGCTTCTCCTCGGCCGGAGCCTCCGCCACGGCCTCGGCGGCCGAAGCCGTGGCCACCGCCTCGACCACCGCGGCCTCGGCGGCCGCCGCACCACCGCGCGAGCGGCGGCGGCGACGGCGCGGCGCGGCCTCGCCCTCGGTGCCCTCGACGGCCGGAGCCTCGGTCACCACGGCCGTGGCCTCGCCCTCGGCGTCGACCGCGGAGCCCCGGCGGGTGCGCCGGCGCTCGCGGGTCCGCCGCGGCTGCTCCTCGGCCGCCTCGACGGCCGGGCCGCCGGGGCGCCCCGACCCGCCGCGGCCGCCCCGGCCACGGCCGGGGCGCGCCCCGCGCCCGCCGGTCTCGCCGAGGTCCTCGACCTCCTCCGCGCCGAGCCCGGCGCGGGTCCGCTCCGAGCGGGGCAGGATGCCCTTGGTGCCCGGCGCGATCTTCAGCAGCTCGTACAGGTGCGGCGAGGTGGAGTAGGTCTCCTCCGGCTCGTTGAACGGCAGGTCCAGCGCCTTGTTGATCAGCTGCCAGCGCGGGATGTCGTCCCAGTCGACCAGGGTGACGGCGGTGCCGGAGGCGCCGGCCCGGCCGGTGCGGCCGATCCGGTGCAGGTAGGTCTTCTCGTCCTCGGGGCACTGGTAGTTGATGACGTGCGTGACGCCCTCGACGTCGATGCCGCGGGCCGCGACGTCGGTGCAGACCAGCACGTCGACCTTGCCGTTCCGGAAGGCCCGCAGGGCCTGCTCGCGGGCGCCCTGGCCGAGGTCGCCGTGGACGGCGCCGGCCGCGAAGCCGCGCTGGGTGAGCTGGTCGGACACGTCGGCGGCGGTGCGCTTGGTGCGGCAGAAGATCATCGCCAGCCCGCGGTCCTCGGCCTGCAGGATGCGCGAGACCATCTCGACCTTGTCCAGCGAGTGAGCACGGAAGATGTGCTGCTCGATGTTGGCGACGGTCGCGCCGGTGTCGTCCGGGGCGGTGGCCCGGATGTGGGTGGGCTGGCTCATGTACCGGCGGGCGAGGCTGATGACCTGGCCCGGCATGGTCGCCGAGAACAGCAGGGTCTGCCGCTTGGCCGGCAGCATGGTGATGATCTTCTCGACGTCGGGCAGGAAGCCCAGGTCGAGCATCTCGTCGGCCTCGTCCAGGACCAGCGCGCGGACCTTGGACAGGTTGAGCTTCTTCTGGCCCGCCAGGTCGAGCAGGCGGCCCGGGGTGCCGACGACGATGTCGACGCCCTTGGTGAGCGCCTCGACCTGCGGCTCGTACGCCCGGCCGCCGTAGACGGCGAGGACGCGGACGTTGCGGACCTTGCCGGCGGTCTGCAGGTCGTTGGTGACCTGGGTGCACAGCTCGCGGGTCGGGACGACGATCAGCGCCTGCGGGAAGTCCGAGAGCTGCTCCTCGGCGGCCCGGCCGGCGTCCACGTCGGCGCGCACGACGACCCGCTCGATCAGCGGGAGGCCGAAGCCGAGGGTCTTGCCGGTGCCGGTCTTGGCCTGGCCGATGACGTCGTGGCCGGTCAGAGCGACCGGCAGGGTCATTTCCTGGATCGGGAAGGGGTGGACGATGCCGACGGACTCGAGGGCCTCGGCGGTCTCCGGGAGGATTCCCAGTTCCCGGAACGTCGACTTGGTGGGTTCAGCGGTGGTGGACAGGGTGCTGCCTCTTCCGTGTGGATGGGCCGAGAGCGAGCGGCGGGCGGGCAGCCGCGCGGCTGCGTACGGGCCTGGACGGCCCTGATACAGCTGCGCGGACGCACAACCGCGCCGGTCCCTGCGGCCGGCCGGTGCGCGCGGCCCGATGGCGGGGCGCGTCGCCGGCGGCGTCGGGGAGGATTCCCGTGAGGGACCTGCGCGGGACCTCCGCCGGGCGGGCGTGGTCTCGGCGGCCCTCGCTCGGCCACTGATGCGGTGCCAAGGCTTGAAGTCCAAGCCATGGTCGGAGCCGATCGGCTCTCCGACCGGGCATCCGCGTACGTGAGTACCCGTGCCTCCGGTGCGGACACGTCCGTGGGGACGGCGCCGCTAGGGAGCGGGCTTGCGCGGGGCACCGAGACGGCGGTGACACCGTGCGAGCACGACGGGGCTCCGTACCACCATACAGTCAGGCGACGACTCGAACACGTGACGCGTCTGACATTGCCCCTGGCAACCGGCGTGTGACCGGGCGTTCCGGGCGGTCACCCGGCACGCCGCACGGTGGCCGGTCCGTGCGGCGCGCCAGGTGGGCGGGACTAAGGTGGCGGGTCATGGAGACCCATGGTGAGACGCAGGACGAGGCCGGCTCGATCGGGGACTGGGCGAGCTGCTCGGCCGACCCGGGCTACCGCGCGGCGGTGCTGGACCTGCTCGGCGCCCTCGCGTACGGCGAGCTGAGCGCCTTCGAGCGGCTCGCCGAGGACGCCAAGCTCGCGCCCGACCTCGCCGACAAGGCGGCGCTGGCCCGGATGGCCTCCGCCGAGTTCCAGCACTACCAGCGCCTCCACGACCGGCTCGCCGAGATCGGCGCGGACCCGCAGGAGGCGATGCGCCCCTTCGTCGAGCCGCTGGAGCTGTTCCACCGCATGACGGCGCCCTCGGACTGGCTGGAGGGCCTGGTCAAGGCGTACGTGGGCGACGCCATCGCGACCGACTTCTACCGCGAGGTGGCCGTCCGGCTCGACGACGACACCCGGGACCTCGTCCTCGGTGTCATGTCCGACACCGGCCACGCCCAGTTCGCCGTCGACAAGGTGCGCCAGGCGATCGAGGCCGACCCGCGGGCCGGCGGCCGGCTCGCCCTGTGGGGCCGGCGGCTGATGGGCGAGGCGCTGAGCCAGGCCCAGCGGGTGGTGGCCGAGCGGGACGCGCTGTCCAACCTGCTGGTCGGCGGCGTCCAGGTGCAGGGCTTCGACCTGGTCGAGGTCGGCAAGATGTTCAACCGGATCACCGAGGCGCACACCAGGCGGATGGCCGCCCTCGGCCTCGCCAGCTAGCGGCGCGGACGGCTACGCCGGCCGGTGCCGCCGCGGCGCGCGGTGGGCGCCCCCGTGGTGCGGGTGGTGCCGGTGCGCCGGGGCCCGGCCGGCGGCCACGTCGGGCCGGGCCAGCATCGAGGTGAGCACCGCCGAGGTGACCGCCGCCGCGCAGACCGTCACCGCCGGGTAGCGCCCGGACAGGCTGAAGGCCGCGACCGCCCCGCCGACCAGCGCCGCCGCCACCGCGGTGCCGAGCGTCAGCCCACGGGCCGCCGGGAAGTACGCCGGCAGCGCCAGCAGCGCGGCCAGGCCCACGGCCAGACCGATGACGGCGAAGACGATCGACTCGACCAGCAAGGCTGCCTCCCCGGGGGACGGGCGCGCGGCGCTCGGACCGCCACACCTGCGCCCTACCCGGCGCCGACCGGCCGTACACGCAACGGTGCCCCGCTCCCTGGGGGGAACGGGGCACCGCGCGGGCGACTCAGAGAGTGCCGAAACCGACCTTGCGGGCGGCCTGCTCGCCGATCTCCACGTACGCCAGGCGCTCGGCCGGGACGATGACGCGGCGGCCGTGCTCGTCGGTCAGCGAGAAGAGCTTCGAGTCGCCCTCCAGCGCCTTGGCGACCGCGCTCTCGATCTCATCGGCAGTCTGCGAGCTCTCGATCACGATCTCGCGCGGCGCGTTCTGCACGCCGATCTTGACCTCCACGGCTTCCGTCCCTCCGGGGTTGCAGTCATCCACGCGCGGGCACCGGACCGCCTGGGACAAGCGTTCGCGGCGACCGCGCCGTACGGCTTCACCATAGAGCACGCGATCACCGCGGACGCGAAGGTCAGCGGATCACCGGCGCCCCGACGGGCACGGGCCGGACCGCGGCCGGACCTCAGGCCGGCTCGCCCCCCGGGTGCATCGGGAAGCCCTTCAGGCCGCGCCAGGCGAGGCTGGCGACCAGCCGGACCGCCTCGTCGCGGGGGATCTCCAGACCCTGCGACAGCCAGTAGCGGGCGGTGATCTGGGCCAGCCCGCAGACCCCGGCCGCGAGCAGCTTGGACTCCGATTCGGGCAGGTCGGTGTCCTCCTGGATCACCTTGCTGACCAGCGTCGCGCTCGCCTCGGAGGCCCGCTCGACCCGCTCGCGCACGGCGGGCTCGTTGGTCAGGTCCGACTCGAAGACCAGCCGGAAGGCGCCCGACTCGCTGGAGACGTAGTTGAAGTACGCCTCCATCGTCGCCGCGACGCGCAGCTTGTTGTCGGTGGTGGTGGACAGCGCCTCGCGCGTCGACTCGACGAGGGCGTCGCAGTGCTTGTCCAGCAGCGCCAGGTAGAGCTCCAGCTTCCCGGGGAAGTGCTGGTAGAGCACCGGCTTGCTGACCCCTGCGCGGTCGGCGATGTCGTCCATGGCGGCCGCGTGGTAGCCCTGCGCGACGAACACCTCCTGGGCGGCACCGAGCAGTTGTTCACGGCGGGCGCTTCGCGGCAGGCGGGCACCGCGCGGGCGCTCCTGCGCCTCCTGGATGGCCGTCACGGCGCTCCTCACTTCGGGGTTCGTACGGGGCTGGCAAGGTGACCGATTCTACTTTTCGGTAACCGCGTCCGCGTTCGGCGGACGTGAGAAAAGCCCCCGGCCTCGTTGTCAGGAGCCCACAATACGGCGCTGACCTCGGCATCGGCAGTGGTGCGACGAGGGGCGGGACAGCCCGGTCACCCGCTGTGTCCTCCCGACGGGGGCCTCCCGGCGGGGGCTCACTACCATCGTCCACCATGAGCGGCGCTGAGCAGCAGATACGGACGGTCGAGGTTCCCGGTGCGGTGCTCGCGGTGCACCGGCCGGCCGGTGCGGGCGGGCCCCGCGGGCGTGGAGAGGACGGGCGCGAGCCCGGGCTGTTCGTGCACGGGCTCGGCGGCTCGGCCGGCAACTGGACCGCCCTCATGGGCCTGCTCGCCGACCGGGTCGACGGCGAGGCCGTGGACCTGCCCGGCTTCGGCGCCTCCGCGCTGCCCGCCGACGGCAACCTCGGCCTCTCCGGCCACGTCCGCGCCGTCATCGGCTACCTGGAGGCCTCCGGGCGCGGCCCCGTCCACCTCTTCGGCAACTCGCTCGGCGGCGCCGTCGCCGTGCGGCTCGCCGCCCTGCGCCCCGACCTCGTCCGCACCCTCACCCTGGTCTCGCCCGCGCTGCCCGAGCTGCCGCCGCAGCGCAGCGCCTGGCCGACCGCGGTGCTCGCGGTGCCCGGGGTGCCCGCGCTCATGAGCAGGCTGGGGGCGGGCGGGCGCGGCCCGGAGGAGGCCGCCGACGACCTGCTGCGGCTGGTCTACGGCGACCCGGACGGGCTGCCCGCGGCCACCCGGGCCGAGGCGGTGGCCGAGTACCGGCGCCGGCTCGCGGTGCCGCACGCGATGCAGGCGCTGGTCGGCTCGGCGCGCGGGATCGTCTCGGCGTACACCGAGCGCGGCGACCAGGCGCTGTGGCGGCAGGCCGAGCAGGTGAAGGCGCCGGTGCTGCTGGTGTACGGGCTGCGCGACAAGCTCGTCTCGTACCGCTCGGCCCGGCGGGCCTGCGCGGCCTTCGCGGACGCCCGGCTGCTGGTGCTCCCGGAGTCCGGGCACGTGGCGATGATGGAGCACCCCGGGCAGGTGGCGCGCGAGGTGCGGGAGCTGCTGGCCGTGCACGGCGGGTAGCGGCGGCGCCAACGGCCCGGTCTGCGGCGAGGTCACGCCGGTTCACTCGTTCAGGTGGCAACCAGGCAAGTGACCGATGGATGGCCGCGGGCCGGTCCTACCTTTCTGCTGCCGGACCGAACAGGTGTGGGGGGAGAGCCGCACACGCCGCGCCACAAGGCGGGTCGCAGGCGGTCGGCCATCAGCTTCCGCAGCCCCTGGAACGGGCAGCAAGAGGAGGTCTTCCGTGCGCATCGCCCTGCTCACCGAGGGTGCCCGCCCGTATCCGAGCCGTGGCGCCGGAGGCTGGTGCGACCGGCTGGCCGAAGGGCTGCCGGAGCACGTGTTCGACCTGTACCTGCTCACCGGCCCGGACGCCCCCGGCGTCGACGACCGGCTCTCGCCCGCCTGGCGCGGGGTGCACGAACTCGCACTGTGGGGGCGCCGGCCGGCCGGGCGGGCCCCCGGCGCGCTCCGCAGACGCCAGTACGCGCGGGCGTACGAGGAGCTGGTGCGTGCGCTCGTGCTGCCGGGGGAGCGCGCGGGGTTCGGCGTCGGGCTCTACCGGCTGGCCGCGCTCGCCCGGGAGGACGGCGGCCTGTCCGCGTTCCTGGCCTCCGTGCACGCCCGGCGCACCCTGGAGCGGGTCTGGCGGCTGCCCGGCGCGGACACCTCGGCCGGGTCGCCGCTGGTGCGCGACGTGCTGGTCGCCGCCGACCTGCTGGAGCAGTGCCTGCGCCCGCTGTCCGCGCCCTGGTACGGCACCGGGCCCGGCGGCCTCGGCGCCGCCGCCCTGTGCCACGTCGTGGGCGGCGGCCCGGCCGCGCTGCCCGCCCTGGCGGCCCGGCACCTGCACGGCGTCCCGTTCGTCGTCACCGAGCACGGGCTGCACCTTCGCGAGCAGTACCTCGGCTACCGCGAGGCGCCGTACCGGTGGCCGGTCCGGGCGCTGCTGCTGGCGTTCTTCCGGGCGCTCACCGAGGAGACGTACCGGCGGGCCGCGATACTCACCCCGGGCAGCGCGCACGACCGGCAGTGGCAGCGCCGCTGCGGGGCGGACCCGGCGCGCACCCGGGTGGTGTACGAGGGCACGTCCGCGGTGGCCCGCCCCGCGGCCGGGCCGGAGCCACACGCGCCGACCCTGACGTGGGCGGGCGCGCTGGAGCCCGGCCGGGACACCGAGCTGATGCTGCACGCCTTCGCGCGCGTGCGGGCCGAGCTGCCGGCCGCCCGGCTGGTGGTGCACGGCGAGGAGGCGCGGCCCGGCTACCGCGCGCAGTGCGCGGCGCTGGCCGAGCGGCTGGGGGTCGCGGCGGCGGTGGACTTCGCCGGGCGGCCCCGCTCGCTCGCCGAGGCCTGGGAGAGCGGCACGGTGGCCGTGTTCTCCGCGCTCACCCAGCGCCGGCCCCGGCTGCTCGCGGACGCGATGCTGAGCGGCCGGGCGGTCGTGTCGACCGACGTCGGGGTGGCGCGCGAGGTGGTCGGGCCGACCGGGCTGCTGGTGCCCCCACGCGACCCGAGCGCCCTGGCCGGCGCCTGCCTGGCGCTGCTGCGCGACGAGGAGCGGCGCTCCCGGCTCGGGCTCGCCGGACGGCTGAGGGCGCAGGAACGCTTCGCCGTCGAGCCGGTGGTCGGCGCCTTCCGGGAGATATACCTGGAGTTGGTCTCGCAGTTCCCGGCCTTCCCGGACGGCGCGGGCGGCGGCGCGCCCGGCGAGCGGCTCCGCCCGTTCGCCCGGCCCGCAGAGTTCTGGCTGCGCGGCGGCACCGACGGAGCGGTCGCCAGGCGGCACCCCGGCGAGGCGGACGAGGGCGACGACGACGGCGCGCAGGACCGCGGGGTCTGTCTCCGGACTCCCGCCCGCGTGGCGGCGACAGACCCCGGTGCCCTCGCGGAGGCGCTCTGATGTCCGCCGGTGCGGCGGCGGGCGGCGCCGGCCGGCCCTCCGGGGACCCGGTGCGCGAGGTGATGGCGGAGCACCGGGCGCTCTGCGAGCAGGCCGTCGACCCGCTGGAGATCGTCGCCGGGCTGGAGGAGGCGGGGCTGGGCGTCGAGGCGGCGGCCCGCTGCCGGCACGCCGACCTGTTCTCGCTGGCCGACGAGCTGTACGCGCGCGTGCCGCGCCGCCCGCCCGCGCCGCCGCCGCCCCCGGGCCGGGAGTGCGGCGCCGCCGCCCGGGCCACGCTCACCGCCGCCGCCCTGGCCGCGCCGTCCTGCGCGGCGGTGGCCGGGTTCGGGGCGCGCTGGCCGGTGCTGCTGACCGCCGCCGTGCCGCTCGTGCTCGTCCCCGCCCTCACCGCGGACCCCCCGCCCGGCCCGGCCCGGCCGCCGTTCGCCGGCCCCGCCGCCTCCGACGGCCTCGGTCCCGCGGCCGCTCCGCGCGGCACCGGCACCCGCTGGCGCCCTGCCGCCCTCGTGTACGGGGTGGGCCTGGCCGCCCTCCTGCTGCTCCCGCCCGCGCTGCCCGGCGGTGATCGCCCGCTGACCATCGCCCTGGCGCTCGCGGCCGCCGTGTCGGCCGGGTCGGCCGAGCGGGCGGCCCGCTGGTACCGCCGTGTCGGCCGCGGCCACCTGGGCGCGGCCGGCACGCTGGCCGAGTTCCGGGCCCGGATGCGGCCGGTGCTGCCGGTCGCGGTGGCCCTGCACCTCGCGGTCCTCGCCGTGCTGAGCTTCGCCGCGCTCGCCGTGCTGACGGTCGTCGCGCCGCGCCCCGGGCCGTCCCACGGGGGCGGGCTGCTGCACTTGGCCGCCGAGCGTTCCGGCGCCCTGCCGTGGGCGGCGCAGGGCGTACTGGGCCTGCTGCTGGTGCTGCCCGCGCTGCTGGCGCGCTGCGGCCGGTGGACCGCCGCGGCGGCGGGTGCGCTCGCCGGCCCGGCCGTCACCCTGGCGGTGCTCGGGCTCGGCCGCTCCGGCCCGGCGGCCGTACTGCTCGGCGGCGGCGCCGTCGCGGCGGTGCTGCTCGGGTACGCCTGGACGGTGCTCGGCCGGGCCGAGGCGCACGGCTGACCCGCCCCGCTCCGAATCCCCAACTCACTTCGCCACCACCCGATTTCAGCCCGCCAGGTCGTCCCCGGCCTCGCTTCGTGGAAGGACACCCCCGATGAGGGTGCTGCTGCTGGGCGCCGACGGCTTCATCGGCCGCCGCGTCACCGACCGTCTGCTGTTGGACCAGGAGTTGCAGGTGACGGTGCTCGGCCGGCGCGACTCGGCCGACATCCGCTTCGACCTGACCGCCGGCAGCCCGGGCGCGCTGGCGCGCTTCCTGGACGCCGTCGCCCCCCAGGTCGTGATCAACTGCGCGGGCGCCACCTACGGCAGCTCGCGCACCCTGATCCGGGCGAACACGCTGGCCGTCGCCACGGTCTGCGAGGCGATCCGGCGCAGCCGGGAGCCGGCCCGGCTGGTGCACGTCGGCTCGGCGGCCGAGTACGGGCCGGTGCCGGGCGGGGTGCCGGTGTCGGAGCAGGCCGAGCCGCGGCCGGTAGGCCCGTACGGGGTGTCCAAGCTGGCCGGGACGGAGCTGGTGCTGGCCTCCGGCCTGGACGCGGCGGTGCTGCGGGTGTTCGACGTGGTGGGCCCGGGGGCGCCGACCGCCTCGCTGTTCGGGCGGCTCGCCGAGGGGCTGCGCCGGGCGCTGGAGCGCGACGAGCCCCAGGTGCGGATGCCGGACCTGTCCGGATACCGGGATTTCGTGGACGTGCGGGACGTCGCGCGGGCGATCCGGGCGGCGGCGGTGTCGGCCGCCACCGGGGTGATCAACATCGGCAGCGGGCACGCCGTCCGGGCCCGGGACGCGGCCCAGCTGCTGGTGCGGGCGTCTGGCTTCGAGGGGGCCGTCGTCGAGGAGAACCGGCAGGTCCTGCTGCCCGCGCAGGCCGTCGCGGCGGGCGGGGACCACCTGCCCGGGCACCCGTCGGGGCCGTACCTGCCGGGGCACCGCCCGGAGGGTCCGCGGGCCGAGGGCCGGCCCTCGGCGGGGGAGCCGGTGCCGTGGCGGCAGGCGGACGTGCGCACCGCCCGGGACCGTCTCGGATGGCGGACGCAGGTGCCGCTGGAGGAGTCGCTCGGGGACGTGTGGCTGGAGACGGCCTGCCGGGTTTGAGCGGATGCGGGAGGATTTCGAGCGGAGGCGGGGAGGGGGAAGCGGAGGCGGGGGGATTCAAGCGGACGTAGGTAGTAGAGGGGAGCGGGCGCCGCAGGCGCGTCCGGCTCGCGGGGAGGCGGGTGGGGCACCGTCCGGGGCCCGTGCGGCGGTTCCACGATCCGACGTCGCCCGTCTCGCCCATCGGACGGGCTGTCTCGGAATACCGGAGGGGCGTGACACTGTTGGCGTAGCAGAGCCACCTGAGTGGCGGAGCAACATGCCCACAGACAGGCTGGCCCCCGCCACCTGAACCGACGACCATCGGAGTTTCCGTGTCGCTGCCACCCCTGGTCGAGCCGGCTGACGAGCTCACCGTTGACGAGGTCCGCAGGTACTCCCGCCACCTGATCATCCCCGACGTGGGCATGGCCGGGCAGAAGCGGCTGAAGAACGCCAAGGTGCTGTGCGTCGGCGCCGGGGGCCTCGGCTCGCCCGCGCTCATGTACCTGGCCGCGGCCGGCGTGGGCACCCTGGGCATCGTCGAGTTCGACGTGGTGGACGAGTCGAACCTGCAGCGGCAGATCATCCACGGCCAGTCGGACGTCGGCCGCTCCAAGGCCGAGTCGGCGCGCGACTCGGTCAAGGAGATCAACCCCTACGTCGACGTGGTCCTGCACGAGGAGCGCCTCGACAACTCCAACGTCATGGAGATCTTCTCCGGCTACGACCTGATCGTGGACGGCACCGACAACTTCGCCACCCGCTACCTGGTGAACGACGCCGCGGTGCTGCTGGGCAAGCCGTACGTGTGGGGTTCGATCTACCGCTTCGACGGTCAGGCCAGCGTGTTCTGGGCCGAGCACGGCCCCTGCTACCGCTGCCTGTACCCGGAGGCCCCGCCGCCGGGCATGGTCCCGTCCTGCGCCGAGGGCGGCGTGCTGGGCGTGCTGTGCGCGTCCATCGGCTCGATCCAGGTGACCGAGGCCATCAAGCTGCTGGCCGGCGTGGGCGACCCGCTGGTCGGCCGGCTGATGATCTACGACGCCCTGGAGATGAACTACCGCCAGGTGAAGGTCCGCAAGGACCCGAACTGCGCGGTCTGCGGCGAGAACGCGACGGTCACCGAGCTGATCGACTACGAGGCCTTCTGCGGCGTCGTGTCGGAGGAGGCGCAGGCCGCCGCCGCCGGTTCGACGATCACCTCGAAGCAGCTCAAGCAGTGGCAGGACGACGAGGAGGACATCTTCCTGATCGACGTCCGCGAGCCCGGCGAGTACGAGATCGTCAGCATCCCCGGCGCGGTGCTGATCCCGAAGAACGAGTTCCTCATGGGCGACGCCCTGGGGAAGCTGCCGCAGGACAAGAAGATCGTGCTGCACTGCAAGTCGGGCGTGCGCTCGGCCGAGGTGCTGGCCGTGGTGAAGGCGGCGGGCTTCGCGAATGCCGTCCACCTCGGCGGCGGCGTGCTCGGCTGGGTGAACCAGATCGAGCCGCACAAGCCGGTCTACTAGCCGACGCGCGTACGGAAGGGCCCGCCGATCCCGGCGGGCCCTTCCGTGTTCCGGAGCGTGTTTCGGAGCGCGTGTTTCAGAGCGCGTTCTTGCGCTGGAGCACGTTGTAGGCGATCCAGCCCGGCAGCACGGGCAGCCAGAAGGTGAGCGCCCGGAAGAGGAACACCGCCGGGGTGGCCACGGCGGGGGAGACGTCGGCGACGGTGAGCGCGCCGATCAGGGCGACCTCGACCGGGCCGATGCCGCCCGGTGTGGGGATCGCGGAGCCGGCCGCGTTGGCGGTCAGGAAGACGACCGCGACGGCCGAGAAGCTGACGTCGCCGCCGAAGGCCTGCACGGAGGCGTCCAGGCAGGCGGTGAACGAGAGCGTCAGCAGCAGGATCCCGCCGAAGCCGGTGACGAGCTTGCTGGGCGTCTGCATCAGGTCGAGCATGCGCGGCACGACGCCGAAGAACAGCGAGCGCAGCCGGTTCAGGACGAAGCGGCGCAGCGGTGCGACGGCGGCCACGACGAGGGCGAGCACGGCGGCGGTCAGCACACCGATGATCACCGCGCGGGAGGCGGAGAGGTCCCCGTTGGTCTGGCTGCCGGTGATCAGGCCGAAGCTGAAGAGCAGCAGCAGGTGCCCGGCCAGGCCCGCGAGCTGCGAGGCGCCGACGGAGGCGACCGCCTGGCCGGAGCGGATGCCGGCCTTCTGCAGGTAGCGGGTGTTGAGCGCGATGCCGCCGATCGCGGCGGGGGCGACCAGCTTGACGAAGGAGCCGGCCAGCTGTGCGGCCACGGTGCGCCGGAACGGCAGCTTCTCGGGCACGAAGCCGGTCAGGCTCATCGCCGCGGCGACGTAGCTGAAGGCGGCCGCCGCGAGGGCCACCGCGGCCCAGGCCCAGTTCATCTGGGAGAGCTTGAGCTGGGCGGGCTTGATGGTGGTGAGCGCCAGGTACGCGGCGAAGGTGAGCGCGATCACCATGATCAGGCTCTTGGGCTTGAGCCGTTCCAGCTTGGCGGGCTCCATCGGGGCCTCGGGAGCGATCTGGAGGATCTGGCCGCGGATGCGGCTGAGCAGGTCCTCGCCGGCCGCCGCGATGTCCTCCTCGGCCTGCTGCTGGGTGCGCTCGCCGGCCGCGACCTGCTCCAGGGCCTTCGCCCGGGCGATGGCCTTGCGCTCCTTGGAGAGCTTCGCGAGGTCGATCCGGGTGGAACGGGAGAGCCCGACGGGCTGGAGCAGCGGCAGGGCCTGGGCGACCCGCTCGGCGCCGAGCACGGCGTTGGCGACGGCGACGGCGCGCTCCGGGCCGATCCGCAGCGCGAAGGTGGTGACCAGCTGGGCGACGTCGATGCGCAGGGTCAGGTCGGTGGCCGCGATGTCGCCGCCGGACAGGTTGACCAGGCAGGCCGTCTTGCCGTCGACGACCAGCAGCGACTCGCCGGTGAGGCGGCGGTGGGCGATCCGGCGCTCGTGCAGGGCGGCCACCGACTCCCACAGCGAGGCCATCACCTGGTCGGTGACCTCGTCGTCGGAGAGCTCGTCCAGGGTGCGGCCCTCGACGTTCTCGTAGACCAGGATCGCGGCGTCCGGGCCGAGCTCGGAGGTGGCGACCAGCTGCGGCGCGCGGGCGCCGGAGGCCGCCGCCGCGTACGCGATCAGGGCCTCCTGCTCCAGCGCCTGGCGCAGCGACTGGGGGCTGCGGCGCACGGCCACCGAGCGCAGCCGCAGCCGGCGCCAGGCCCGGTAGAAGAAGCCGGAGGCCTGCTGCTCGCGGTCGATGATGTGGACGTCCAGCGGCGGGCCGTCCTGCCGGGCGACGTAGTAGCGGCGGGTGCCGCCGGGCGCGTCCGGGGCGCGGTGGGCGCTCTCCGGGGTGAAGCCGACCTTGCGCAGGCCGATCATCAGGTGCTGGCCGGTGGGGCGGATGTTGGGCGAGCCGATCGCGTACAGCGTGCCGTAGGCGACGGACCAGCCGATCAGGACGGTGAGCAGCAGCGACAGCGGGGTGGTGTAGCCGCCGAGCAGCTCGGTGATCCCGCTGAAGATCACCACCACCCACAGGGCGACTCTCCACCGTGGCCGGCTCGACATGCCGACCGCGGTCATGTAGGCGATCACCGGGGCGAGGTAGCCGTGGACGGGGTCGGTGAGGGCGCCGTTGCTGTCCATCGGGAGCCTGGTCAGCGCGTCCCGGATGTGTTCGGAGGCGCCCTCGGCGACCCACCAGTCGATGCCGAGCGAGACGCCGTAGGCGAGCACCGAGGCGAGGACGCCGTCGGCGACCCGCAGGCCGTCGCGTTTGATCAGCCGCTCCACCGCGAAGGCCAGCGGCACGGCGAGCACCGCGACGCTGGAGAGCAGGCCGGTGATGGTGGACAGCACCGCGGAGAAGCGCGGCGCGTTGGTGGCGATGTCCTGCTCGATGCCGGTGGTGGTCGAGGTCGCGACACCGGCGAGGACGAAGACGGCGACTATCCCGAGGACGCCGGCGAGGAAGCGCAGGAGGTCGGTCGGGCGGTGCGCGCGGGCGGCGAGCAGCGGCTCGTCGACGTCCAGGTGCGGGGTGTCGTCCAGCGGGTCGTGGATGGCCGCGAGCGGGGACCCTGCGGGTGTGGAAGGGGCGGGCACGGCAGGGGCGGGCTTGGCGGGCGCGGGCTCCGGGGCGGGCACCGCCTCGGGGACGGCCACCGCCTCGGGCGCCTGGGCGGGCTCGGGCAGCGGCACGGTCGGGGTCTCGGCGGGGCCGGTCGGCTGAGGGGTCTTGATCGTGCGGTCCTTGATCAGGGAGACTTCCGGCGTCGGCCCGGGAGCGGGCTCACCGCCGGGACCTGCGGGCATGCGGGCGGCGGACTCGTCGGAGTCCTCGTGCGCGCCCACGTCTGCCGTCCCGGTCATCTGGTCTTGTCCTCGTATCACCACTCACCGCCCCGGAAGATGGTGGCATGCCCCGGCCCCCCGTGCGGGACAGGGGGCGGATCGGGCGCGGCGGATCGTTCGCACGAGGCTTCGCACGCGCCCCTGTAAGGAAGAATGCCCCAGGTGACGGACGCTGACGACAACGGCTTCCCGGGGGACCTGCCACCCTTCGCCGAACTGGTGCTCGACCTGACCGAGCGGATTCCACCCGGCCGGGTGATGACGTACGGAGACGTTGCCGAGTACCTCGGCCAGGGCGGTCCGCGCCAGGTCGGACGGGTCATGGCCCTGTACGGCGGCTCGGTGCCCTGGTGGCGGGTGATCCGCGCCGACGGGCGCTTCCTGCCCGGCCACGAGCAGCGCGCCCTCGCCCACTACGGCGAGGAGGGCACCCCGCTGCGGGAACTCTCCGACCCGCCGCGAGTGGACCTCGAGCGGGCCCGGTGGGACGGCGGTGAAAGTCCACCGAATCCGGTACGCGGACGGGATTGACGGGGCAGGATCGTAGGCTCGATGCAGGCGGGCCCCGGCGGGCCCGCCCCGGCCATCCCCCCTGTTCGACCCCAGGATCTTCCGTGAGCGAGCGTAGCGAGCGAACCATCGAGAGGTGCGCACGGGCGAACGCCCCTGCCGAGCGCAGCGAGGCGGACGCGTGAGCACCCCCTACCGGCTCGTGCGCAGCCCGCTCGTCCAGCCCGAACCGCCCGTGCTGGACGAGTACCAGCGCGCCGTGGTCGAGCACACCGGCGGGCCGCTGCTGGTGCTCGCCGGCCCGGGCACCGGCAAGACCACCACGCTCGTCGAGGCCGTCGCCCGGCGGATCGAGCGCGGCACCGACCCGGAGCGGATCCTCGTCCTCACCTTCAGCCGCAAGGCCGCCATGGAGCTGCGCGACCGGATGTCCGGCCGCCTCGGTGCCTCCACCCCCGCCCCGCAGGCAACCACTTTCCACTCCTTCTGCTACGCCCTCCTGCGCGCCAACCAGGACCCGGCCGACTACGCCGAGCCGCTGCGCCTGCTCTCCGGCCCCGAGCAGGACGTCATGGTCCGCGAACTGCTCGCCGGCGGCGCCGAGGACGCCCGCCTGGGCTCCGGCAGGATCGGCTGGCCGCTCGACCTGCGGGCCTGCCTGACCACCCGCGGCTTCGCCGACGAGGTCCGCGCCGTCCTCGCCCGCAGCCGCGAGCTCGGCCTCGGCGAGGCCGAGCTCGAACGCTTCGCCCAGGGCGTCCAGCGCCCCGACTGGGCCGCCGCCGCGCACTTCCTCGCCGACTACCTCGACGTCCTCGACCTGCGCGGCGTCCTCGACTACGCCGAGCTCGTCCACCGCGCCGTCCTGCTCGCCGAACGCCCCGGGGTCGCCGAGGACCTGCGCGGCCGCTACGACGTCGTCTTCGTCGACGAGTACCAGGACACCGACCCCTCCCAGGTCCGCCTGTTGCGCCGGCTCGCCGACGGTGGGCGCGACCTCGTCGCCGTCGGCGACCCCGACCAGTCGATCTACGCCTTCCGCGGCGCCGACATCAACGGCATCCTCGACTTCCCGCAGACCTTCCGCCGGGCCGACGGCGCCCCCGCCGACGTCAGGGTGCTGCGGGTCTCCCGCCGCTCCGGCGCCGTCCTGCTCGCCGCCTCCCGCGAACTCGCCCGCCGCATGCCGATGGGCCGCCTGCCCGCCGACAAGCTCGCCCAGCACCGTGCCCTGCTGCCCTCCCGCGAGGGCGGCCGGGTCGAGGTCTACACCTACCCGACCCCCGGCGCCGAGCTCGACTCCGTCGCCGACCTGCTGCGCCGCGCCCACCTGGAGGACGGCGTGCCGTGGGGCGAGATGGCCGTCCTCGTCCGGGCCGGGGCCCGCTCCATACCGGGAGTGCGGCGGGCGCTCAGCGCGGCCGGCGTCCCCCTGGAGATCGACGGCGACGACCTGCCGCTGCGCGAGGAGCCGGCCGTCGCCCAGCTGCTGCTCGCCCTGCGGGTGTGCGCCGAGCAGGCCGCCCGGGACCGGCACGGTGACCCGGACGTCCCGGACCCACTGACCACGGACCTCGCCCACGCCCTGCTCACCGGCCCGCTCTGCGGCCTCGACGGCTCCGACCTGCGCCGCCTCGGCCGCGCCCTGCGCGAGGAGGAGCGCGCCGCGCTGCGCGCCGACGGCCGCCCCGCCGCGGTGCCGCGCCCGGCCGGCGAGCTGATCCGCGAGGCCCTCGCCGAACCCGAGCGGCTGGTCGCCCTCGACCCGGCCCACGCCCGGCGGGCCCGCGACCTCGGGACGCTGCTGCGCAAGGTCCGCGAGCTGCTCGTCGGCGGCTGCACCGCCGAGGACGCCCTGTGGGCGCTGTGGGAGGGCAGCCGCCGCTGGCGCGAGCGCCTGGAGCGGGCCGCCCTGCGCGGCGGCGCCGCCGGCCGCAACGCCGACCGCGACCTCGACGCGCTGTGCGCCCTGTTCGAGACCGCCGCACGTGCCGAGGAACAGGTCACCGGCCACCGCAGCGCCCTCGACCTGCTCGCCGAGCTGGAGGCCCAGGACATCGCCGCCGACACGCTCACCGTGCGCACCGTCCGCCCCGAGGCCGTCCGGCTCATGACCGCCCACCGCTCCAAGGGCCTGGAGTGGCGCCTGGTCGTCGTCGCCGGCGTCCAGGACGGCCTCTGGCCGGACCTGCGCCGGCGCGGCTCCCTCCTGGAGGCCGACCGGATCGGCCGCGACGGCCTCGCCGAGCCGCTCTCCCCGGCCGCCCTGCTCGGCGAGGAGCGCCGCCTCTTCTACGTCGCCGCGACGAGGGCCAAGGAGCGGCTGATCGTCACCGCCGTCAAGGCGCCCGCCGAGGACGGCGACGAGCCCTCCCGCTTCCTGCGCGAGCTCTACCGCGAGGACGTCGACCCGAGGACGGGCCGCGTCGTGCGCCGCACCCCGCCGGTCACCGTCGAGGACGTCACCCACCGCCCGCGCCGCCCGCTGTCCGTCCCCGCGCTCGTCGCCGAGCTGCGGGCCGTCACCGTCGACCCGGCCCGCTCGCCCGAGCTGCGCCGGGCCGCCGCCGAGCGCCTCGCCACCCTCGCCGCCGCCACCGACGAGGACGGGCTGCCCCTCGTGCCCGCCGCCCACCCCGAGCGCTGGTGGGGCCTGGACGACCCGACCGCCGCCCCGGAGCCGCTGCGCGGCCCCGACCTGCCGGTGCGGCTGTCCGGCAGCGGCCTGGAGCAGCTGGAGAACTGCTCGCTGCAGTGGTTCCTGGACAAGGAGGTCAAGGCGCAGGGCCGCGGCTCGGCCGCCCAGGGCTTCGGCAACGTCGTCCACGCGCTCGCCGACGAGGTCGGCTCCGGGCGCACCCCCGCCGACCTCGCCGTCCTCATGGAGCGCCTGGACACCGTCTGGGACGCGCTGGCCTTCGACGCGCCGTGGAAGTCCCACCAGGAGAAGACCGAGGCCCGCGCCGCCCTGGAGCGCTTCCTCAACTGGCACGTCCTGGAGCGCGGCCGGGACGTCGTCGCCACCGAGCACGGCTTCGACGTCACCCTCGACGTCGGCGGCGTCTCGGTGCGCATCCGCGGTTCGATGGACCGGGTCGAGAAGGACGGGGCCGGGCGCGCCTACGTCGTCGACTTCAAGACCGGCAAGCAGATCCCGACCGACAAGTCGCTGCCCGAGCACAAGCAGCTCGCCGTCTACCAGCTGGCCGTCCGGGCCGGGGCGCTGAACGAGCTGCCCGGCTTCGCGGGCCGCGCCCCGCAGGCCGGCGGCGCCGAGCTGGTCCACCTGCGCGAGCCCGCCGCCAAGGCCGCCCAGGACGCCCCCAAGGTGCAGCGCCAGGAGCCTTCGGAGGGCGACCCGTGGGTCGAGAACCTGCTCGCCGAGGCGGCCGGGCGGGTGCTCGCCGAGCGCTTCGTGCCCCGCACCGGCGGCGGCTGCGACCGCTGCGCGTTCCGCCGCAGCTGCTCCGCCCAGCGGGACGGGGCGCAGCTGGTCGAGTGAAGGATGTCCGTCCCGCCGGTTAACGTTGCAAGGTGACCGCCGTGCTCAGCCACCCAGACCAGCTCAAGGAGCTGCTGGGGATCCCGTTCAACCGGGAGCAGATGGCGGCCATCGGCGCCCCCCTCGAACCCGCCGTGATCGTCGCGGGCGCGGGCTCCGGCAAGACCACGGTGATGGCCGCGCGGGTGGTGTGGCTGGTCGGCTCCGGGGCCGTGCGCCCCGACGAGGTGCTCGGCCTCACCTTCACCAACAAGGCCGCCGGCGAGCTCGCCGAACGCGTCCGCACCGCCCTGCGCGTCTGCGGGCCGGGGGAATCCTCCCCCGACCTGACGGCCGGGCGGTACCCCCAGGCCGAAGGCCGGGGCGGGGCCGCCGACCCGGATGGCGAGGCCGGGCTCGTCGAGCCGCTCGGCGAGCCCGCGATCTCCACCTACCACGCCTTCGCCGGCCGCCTCCTCAAGGAGCACGGCCTGCGCATCGGCGTCGAGCCCGACGTGCGGCTGCTCGCCGACGCCACCCGCTTCCAGCTCGCCGCCAAGGTGCTGCGCACCAGCCCCGGCCCGTTCCCCGCCCTGACCGGGACCTTCGCCAACCTCGTCGCCGACCTCATCGCCCTCGACGGCGAACTCGCCGAGCACCTCGTCGAACCGGACACCCTGCGCGCCCACGACGAGGAACTGCTCGACACCCTCGCCACCGCCAAGCTCACCAACGACGACCTGCGGGCCGTCCCGGCCACCGCCCGGGCCCGGCTCGAACTGCTGCGCCTGGTCGAGGACTACCGGCGCCGCAAGGCCGCCGCCGGGCTGATGGACTTCGGCGACCAGATCGCCGCCGCCGCCCGGCTCGCCCAGCGCCGCCCCGAGGTCGGCGAGCTCCTGCGCGGCCAGTACCGGGTCGTGCTGCTCGACGAGTACCAGGACACCTCCGTCGCCCAGCGGCTCATGCTCGCGGGCCTGTTCGGCGGCGCCCCCGGCGACAAGCAGGGTGGCGGCCACCCCGTCACCGCCGTCGGCGACCCCTGCCAGGCGATCTACGGCTGGCGCGGCGCCTCCGTCGCCAACCTCGACGAGTTCCCCCGGCACTTCCCCCGGGCCGACGGCCGCCCCGCCGCCCGCTACGCGCTCAGCGAGAACCGCCGCAGCGGCGGGCGCCTGCTCGCCTTCGCCAACGGGCTCGCCGCGCCGCTGCGCGCGATGCACGAGGGCGTCGAGGCGCTGCGCCCGGCCCCCGGCGCCGAGCAGGACGGCTTCGTGCGGGCCGCGCTGCTGCCCACCCACGCCGAGGAGATCGACTGGCTCGCCGACTCGATCGCCCACCTCGTGCGCACCGGCACCGCACCCGGCCGGATCGCCGTGCTGTGCCGGGGCGGTGCGGCCTTCCCGGACATCCACGCGGCGCTGGTGGCCCGCGACGTGCCGGTCGAGGTGGTGGGCCTCGGCGGGCTGCTGCAGCTGCCCGAGGTGGCCGACCTGGTGGCGGTCTGCGAGGTGCTCCAGGACCCGACCGCGAACGCGGCCCTGGTACGGCTCTTGATCGGCCCGCGCTGGCGGATCGGCCCGCGCGACCTCGCCCTGCTCGGACGCCGCGCCGCCGACCTGGTGCGCACCGAGCGGCCCGAGGGCGTGGAGGCGCTGGCCGCCGCCGTCGCCGAGACCGACCCGACCGAGGTGGTCTCGCTGGCCGACGCCCTGGAGACCTTCCTCGATGCCGATCAGACGGACGACCTCCCGTTCTCCGCCGAGGCCCGGGTGCGCTTCGCCCGCCTCGCCCAGGAGCTGCGCGACCTGCGCCGCTCACTGTCCGAGCCGCTGATGGACGTCCTGCACCGGGTGCTCGCCGCCACCGGCCTGGAGGTCGAACTCGCCGCCTCCCCGCAGGCGCTGGCCGCCCGCCGCCGGGAGACCCTGCACGCCTTCCTCGACGTCGCCGCCTCCTTCGCCGACCTGGACGGCGACCCGGGCCTCGCCGCCTTCCTCGGCTTCCTGCGCGCAGCCCAGGAGTACGAGCGCGGCCTGGACAGCAGCCTGCCCGGCGGCGAGGACACCGTGAAGGTCCTCACCGCCCACAAGTCCAAGGGCCTGGAGTGGGACGTCGTCGCGGTGCCCGGCCTGGTGAAGGGCGCGTTCCCCTCCGGCAGCCCGCGCGAGCGCTGGACCAGCACCAAGCGCGTGCTCCCGCACACCCTGCGCGGCGACGCGGCCACCCTGCCCGACGTGCGCGGCGGATGGAACGCCAGGTCGGTGGCCGCGTTCAGGAAGGAGCTGGCCGAGCACTCCGGCGTCGAGGAACTGCGCCTCGGCTACGTCGCGTTCACCCGGCCGCGCTCCCTGCTGCTCGCCTCCGGCCACTGGTGGGGGCCCACCCAGAAGACCGTCCGCGGCCCGTCCGCGTTCCTGGAGCAGCTGCGGGAGCACTGCGAGCAGCCCGGTGCGGGCGAGGTCGAGCACTGGGCCGAGCAGCCGGAGAAGGGCGCCGAGAACCCGGCGCTGGCCGCGTCCGTGGAGCGGCCCTGGCCGCTGCCGCTGGACCCGGCCGCCCAGCACGCCCGCCGCCGCGTCGCCGGCGTCGTGCGCGCCCGCCTCGCCGGCGCCCCCGCCCCCGAAGAAGAGCCGATGGGTGCCGAGGACCGCCGCCAGCTGGAGTCGTGGGACCGCGATCTCAGCGCGCTGCTGGGCGAGTTGGAGCGCTCCCGGCGCAGCGTCCGGGAGGTGCCGCTGCCCGCCGCGCTGTCCGCCACCCAGCTGCTGCGCCTGGCCGCCGACCCGGACGGCTTCGCGCACGACCTCGCCCGCCCGATGCCGCGCCCCCCGCAGCCGGCCGCGCGCCGGGGCACGCGCTTCCACGCGTGGGTGCAGTCCCGGATCGAGCCGCTGCTGCTGATCGGGCCCGGCGCGCTGCCCGGCGCGGACGACGACGGCATCGAGGACGAGCAGGACCTGGAGCGCCTCAAGGAGGCGTTCCTGCGCACCCCGTACGCGGACCGGAGGCCGTACCGGGTGGAGGCGCCGTTCCAGCTGGTGCTGGCGGGCCGGGTGGTGCGCGGCCGGATCGACGCGGTCTACCGGGAAGGTGACGAAACGTCAGGATCCGGTGGTACGTCACGCTACGAAGTGGTGGACTGGAAGACCCACCGCGAGGAGACCGCCGACCCGCTGCAGCTCGCGATCTACCGGGTCGCCTGGGCCGAGTGCGCAGGAGTCCCACTGGAGCAGGTCACGGCGTCGTTCCTGTACGTCCGCAGCGGCCGGATCGAACGTCCGTCAGGACTTCCCGACCGAAAAGAGTTGGAACGGCTCCTGATCGGGAACAGTGAAGAATGAGTCACGGAGAGCATCCAAGTCATCATGGCAACGGGCGAAACCTGTGCGTAGCGCACGTTTCGCGCCTATTGTGGGGTCGGTAACCGGTCAACCCCCGTACTCCGGCCGCCAGCGAGGCCCGCATTCCCTAACCCTCAGTCATCACCGCAGGTGCCCCCGGGCGCCGGCGTCTTCTGCTGGAGAAACCGAAGTTGAGCGCGACCGGATGGATCAGAGAGCGGTTCACCGGGCCGACCCCGGGACCCGCTCCGGGCGTGACCGGCACCTGGCCGAGGACGGCGCTCGCGCTGCCCTACATCGGCATGGCGCTGATCGTCCTCCTCGACTACGTCAGCGGCACCGAGGTGACGGTCGAACCCGCCCTCACCGCCGTACCCGCGCTGGCCGCCGTGGTCAGCCGCCGCACCTGGTACCCGCTCGTCATCGGCCTGTGCACCGAGGCCGTGGCCTTCCTGATGGCCTTCCGCGGTGACGCGCTCGGCCAGTCCGTGCACGCCGCCAGCGTCGTCGCGATCGTCCTGGTCGCGGCGATCGGCTGGGTCAGCGCCACCCTGCGGCTGCGGCAGGAACGGGCGCTCGCGGACGCGCAGCTCGTCGCCTCGATCGCCCGCCGCGTGCTGCTGAGACCGGTCCCCGAGCGGGTCGGCACCGTGCGCGCGGCCGTCCACTACGAGGCCGCCGCCGCGCACGCGCGGATCGGCGGCGACCTGTACGAGGTGGTCAACACCCGCCACGGGGTCCGGGCCGTGGTCGGCGACGTGCGCGGCAAGGGCCTCGGCGCGGTCGAGACGGCCGCCGCCGTCCTCGGCGCCTTCCGCGAGGCCGCGCACCAGGAGCCCGCGCTGGACCGGGTGGCCGGCTGGCTGGCCGTCAGCCTCCACCGGGCCCTGCACGAGAACGACCACCCGGGCGTCGAGGAGGAGTTCGTCACCCTGGTGCTGATCGGCGTCGCCCCGGACGGCACCGCCCAGATCGTCAACTGCGGGCACCCCTCGCCGCTGCTGCTGCGCGGCTCCGAGGTCCGCCCGCTCGAACTCGCCGAGACCGTGCCGCCGCTGGGCGTCCTCGACCCGGCCGACGTCCGCCCGCCGGTGCACCGCACGGCCCTGCTGCCCGGGGACCGGGTGCTGCTGTTCACCGACGGCGTCATCGAGGCCCGGGACCGCACCGGCGCCTTCTACCCGCTCGCCGAACGCTTCCCGCACTGCGCCGACGGCCGCCCGGGCGACGTCCTGCGGCGCCTGCACGAGGACGTCGTGCGCCACGTCGGACGCCAACTCGGCGACGACGCGGCCATGCTGCTCCTCCAGTACGACCCTCCCCCGGCCTCCGGCAGGGGGGACCCCCATGCCCGCCCGGTCGCCCACGTCCCGCACCAGAACGGGATCCTCTCGCACCTGAACTAGCGGCCGAGGAAACCCCTACAGCGACACCTCGACCACCAGCGGCCGGTGGTCCGACACCCCGGTGTGCGGCGCCGCCGCCGGGCCCACCGCCGCGCGCGGCACGCCGACGGCCAGCACGTGGTCGAACTGCACCGCGGGCCGGTGCGAGGGGTACGTCGGCGTGCGCGCCAGGTCGTGCCAGCCCTGCAGCCGGGCCCGCGGCTCGCGCACCCGCCGCCGGCGCGGCCCGGCCAGTGCCGGCCGGGCCCGCCGCGCCTCGCGCAGCTCCCGCACGCGCGTGCGCGGCGCGGTGCGCTCCAGCGCCGTCGCCCCGCCGAGCACCGTGCGCGGCACCGCGCCCACCAGGTTGAAGTCGCCCAGCACCAGGTAGGGCTGCGGCAGGTCGGCGATCCAGCGCCGGATGCCGGCCAGCTGTGCCATGTTCCATCCGGGCACGAAGGACAGGTGCGCCGCCACCACCGTGAACGGCCCGCGCTCGCCCTCCAGCACTGCGGCCAGGGCCGCCCGCGGTTCGTCCGGCACGGGGGTCAGCCCGCGCCGCCCGGCCACCCGCAGCGGCAGCCCGAACGGCGCCGGGGCGAAGCGGCGGGCCCGCCAGTGCCGCACCGGCAACCGGGTCAGCAGCGCCGTCCCGTAGGAGGGCGGGGCGCCGTCGCCGACCTCGCCCGGCCCGTACACCCGCAGGCCGTTCGGTGCGGTCGGCTCGCGCACCCAGCCGGCCACCGGCGCCGGGCGTCCGTGCAGGGCGGCGGCGAAGCGCCAGTCCCGGGCGCCCATCGCCCCGGCCGCGACCGCCGCCTGGTCGGTGCCGCCCGAGCGCGACTGGTGCCGGTCCACCTCCTGCAGGGCCAGCACGTCCACGTCCAGTTCGGCCACCGCCTGCGCCAGCGGGTCGCCGGCGTCGGCCGGGTAGGGCCGCGGGGCGCCGTCCGGGGCGAGCGGCTGACCGTGCAACAGGTTGAAGGTGGCGATGCGCAACTGGCTCACACCGCACGACGGTACCCGTTCGCCGGGCCGGGGACGGGCGCGTCGCTTGAGCCGGCCGGGCATACCGGGTATACATACTGGGTATGTCCATCCGTCACGGTCTGCTCGCCCTGCTCGACCAGGGCCCGCGCTACGGCTACCAGCTGCGCACCGACTTCGAGGCGCGCACCGGCGCCACCTGGCCGCTCAACGTCGGGCAGGTCTACACCACGCTCGCCCGCCTGGAGCGCGACGGCCTGGTCGAGCCCGCCGGGGAGGACGACGAGGGCCACCAGTTCTACGCCGTCACCGACGCCGGCCGGGCCGAACTGCGTGCCTGGTTCGACACCCCGGTGCCGCGCACCAACCCGCCGCGCGACGAACTGGCGATCAAGCTCGCGATGGCCGTCACCGTGCCCGGGGTGGACGTCTCCGCCGTCGTCCAGGGCCAGCGCCGCCACAGCATCAAGGCGCTCCAGGACTACACCCGGCTCAAGGGCCGGGCACTCGCCGGCGAGCCCCGGCCGGGCGCCGCCGGCGCTCGAGCCTCGGCGACCAACGACCTCGCCTGGCTGCTCGTCCTCGAACAGCTGATCTTCCAGACCGAGGCCGAGATCCGCTGGCTCGACCACTGCGAGACCCGCCTCGCCCAGCAGGCCGAGCTCGAACAGGCCGGGGCCGCCGAGCCCGCCCGCCAGGAGCCCGCCCGGGCCACCCGGCTGGGCCGGCGCCGCGCGCGCTCCTAGCACCGCACCGCATCTCTCCGTCCTGGCCCCGGCCCGGACCCCACCGACGTCACCGACGTCATCGATCCACGGGCCCGGCCGCGACCGGGCCCACAACCAGCAAGAGGGGGGAACGTGTCCCACACCGACCCGACCAGCAGCGGCGGCCGGCCCGTCCTGCACCTGGACGGCATCAGCCGGGTGCACGGCCAGGGCGCCGCCGAGGTGCACGCCCTGCGCTCCATCGACCTCAGGGTGAACCCCGGCGAGTTCGTCGCCGTCATGGGCCCGTCCGGCTCCGGCAAGTCCACCCTGCTCACCCTCGCCGGCGGCCTCGACACCCCGACCAGCGGCCAGGTCCTCGTCGAGGGCGTCGCCCTCGGCGGCCTCGGCCGCAAGCGGCTCGCCGAGGTCCGCCGCCGCTCCGTCGGCTACGTCTTCCAGGACTACAACCTGATACCGGCCCTCACCGCCGCCGAGAACATCTCCCTGCCGCGCGAACTCGACGGCCTCTCCGCCCGCGCCGCCCGCCGCGAGGCCCTCGCCGCCCTGGAGGAACTCGGCATCCCCGAACTCGCCGACCGCTTCCCCGACGACATGTCCGGCGGCCAGCAGCAGCGCGTCGCCATCGCCCGCGCCCTCATCGGCGACCGCCGCCTCGTCCTCGCCGACGAGCCCACCGGCGCCCTCGACTCCACCACCGGCGAGGCCGTCCTCGCCGTCCTGCGCGCCCGCTGCGACGCCGGCGCCGCCGCCATGATGGTCACCCACGAGGCCCGCCACGCCGCGTGGGCCGACCGCGTCGTCTTCCTGCGCGACGGGCGCATGGTCGACGAGAGCGTCAGCCAGGACGCCGGCAGCCTGCTCGTCAGCGCCGCCACCAACGCCAAGCGTCAGGGGGAGGAGTGAAGTTCAGCTCCTGGCGGGTCGCCCTGCGCATCGCCCGCCGCGACGCCCTGCGCGCCAAGGGCCGCAGCGCCCTCGTGGTCGCCATGGTCGCCCTGCCCGTCCTCGGCGTCACCGGCGCCGACGTGTTCTACCGCAGCGCCCAGCTCACCCCCGCCGAACGCGCCGAGCGCGTCATGGGCCGCTCCGACGCCGAACTGCGCCTCACCGAACGCGGCGCGACGCTCAAACAGGCCCCCGACCCCAACGACGGCATCAAGTTCGCGTCCACCAGAGGCAGCAACGAGGGCCCCGCCCCCGACCCCACCCCCGAGGAACGGCGCAGCCGCGACGCCGACCCCGGCACGCTCATCCGCCAACTCCTGCCCGCCGGCACCATTTTCGTGCCTGAGCGGCAGGGCCCCTTCACCGCCACCACCAGCGCCGAGGGCCTCATCTCCGCCGACACCGTCGAGGCCGACCTCACCGACCCCGTCTGGCAGGGCAAGATCAACCTGGTCGGGGGCCGCGCACCGAACGCCGCCCACGAGATCGCCGTCACCCGCACCTTCCTCGACCGCTCCCGCCTCAAGCTCGGCGCCACCACCACCGTCCGCGGCCTCGACGCCACCCCCTTCACCATCACCGGCGTCGTCGAGTACCCCGGCGAACTCAGCGCCACCACCCTCGTCGCCCGCCCCGGAGAGCTCGTCGACCCCCTCGCCAAGCCCTCCGGCGCCAACGGCGAACCCCCGCACGAACTCGACCACTGGCTCGTCCGGATGCCCGCCGGCACCACCTTCGACTGGGCCAAGGTCACCGAACTCAACAAGTACGGCTTCACCGCCACGTCCCGCGCCGTCCTCGCCGACCCGCCGCCGCGCGCCGACGTCCCCTTCTACGCCGAACAGCAGAAGGGCACCACCACCCCGCTCCTCGACCGCACCGCCGTCGTCATCCTCGCCACCGTCGTCGGCATGGCCCTCCTGGAGATCGTGCTCCTCGCGGGTCCCGCCTTCGCCGTCGGGGCCAGGCGCTCGCGGCGGCAACTCGGCCTGCTCGCCGCCGGCGGCGGCGACCGCGCCCAGATCCGCGCCGTCGTCCTCGGCGGCGGCGTCGTCCTCGGCACCGCCGGCGCCGTCCTCGGCCTCGGCGTCGGCCTCGGCCTCGTCGCCCTCCTGCGCACCCGCGCCGAGGACTACGCCGGCCAGCGCTTCGGCCACTTCGCCGTCCAGCCGCTCGACCTCGCCGGCGTCCTGCTCATCGGCCTCGTCACCGGCCTGCTCGCGGCCGTCGTCCCCGCCGTCCAGGCCGCCCGCCAGGACGTCGTCGCCGCGCTCACCGGCCGCGACTCCCTCAAGCCGCCCAGCCGTCGGCTCGCCCTGCTCGGCCTCGCCATGCTCGCCGGCGGCGCCGCACTCGCCCTGCTCGCCACCACCGCCGGTCTCGTCAGCCGCAGCATCGGCGTCCTCGGCGGCTCGGTGATCGCCGAACTCGGCATGGTCGCCCTCGTGCCCTACCTCGTCGGCCTCTTCGGCCGCATCGGCGGCCGGCTGCCGCTCGGCCCCCGCCTCGCCCTGCGCGACTCGGTGCGCCACCGCGGCCGCACCGCCCCCGCCGTCGCCGCCGTCATGGCCGCCGTCGCCGGCGCCGTCGCCGTCTCCGTCTACGTCGCCAGCACCGACGAGCAGAACCGCCGCGACTACGTGGCCTCCGCCCCCGCCGGGGCCGTCATCCTCGGCGCCGGATGGGGCCCCGCCTCCGACGGCTCCCTCCTGCCCCAGATGCGCGCCGCCGTCGAGGCCAGCATCCCCGACCTCGGCCGCCGCGCCGACGTCAAGAAGCTCACCTACCCCGCCGACTGCAAGGAAGGGCACAGCTCCTGCGGATGGGTCACGCCCCTCATGCCGCCGGAACTCCGCTGCCCCCTGGAAGGCGACGACGGCAAACTCCCCCTCGCCGAGGTCCAGCGGCTGCGCCGCGAGGACAAGCGCTGCCAGTACGACGGAAGCCGCCGCGGCTCCACCATCTACGGCGGCATCGGCGCGGGCGACGCCACCATGCTGCGCAACCTGCACGGCATCACCGACCCGGCCGCCGCCCAGGCCCTCGCCGACGGAAAGGCCGTCGTCCTCGACCCGCGCTACATCAAGGACGGCAAACTCATCATCCAGACCAACGACCCCGCGCCGCTCCCCAGCGCGGGCGTCAACGCGGCCCCCTACCACCCGTCGCCCGAGGACGAGCGCAAGCGCCAGCACGAGACCACCGTCGACGCCTACCTCGCCACCACCCCCGTCCAGACCGCCATCGCCGTCCTCAACCCCGACACCGCCCGCCGCCTCGGCCTCGGCGTCGTGGACGCCGGCTCCGTCTGGCTGCCCGCCGCCCCGCCCGGCGACGGCGCCGAACAGAAGGCCGCCGGCGCCGTCGGCAAACTCGCCGACCACACCGAGTTCTCCGTCGAACGCGGCTACCAGCCCAAGGGCGACCTCATCAGGATCGGCCTGTCCGGCTTCGCCGCCCTCGTCGCCCTCGGCGCCGCCGGCATCGCCACCGGACTCGCCGCCGCCGACTCCCAGCGCGACCTGACCACCCTCGCGGCGGTCGGCGCCACACCCCGGATCCGGCGCACGCTCTCCGGCTTCCAGTGCGGCGTCATCGCGGCCATGGGCACCCTCCTCGGCACCGTCTGCGGAGCCGTCCCCGCCGTCGCCCTGCGCAAGGTCCTCGGCGCCGTCGAGCCCTACCCCGGCGTCAGTCCCGAGGAGATGGCCAACCGGGCCCTCGTGGTCGTCCCGTGGGGCAACGTCGCCCTCGTCGTGATCGGTCTGCCGATCGTCGCCGCCGGCCTCGCCGCCCTGCTCACCCGCTCGCGGATCCCGCTGCTGCGCCGCACCGGCTGAGCCCGCGTCGCCCGCCCACGGCCAACCTCCGTCACCCCCGCCCGCCGCGTCACGGCGGACGGGGGTGACGGAGGTTACAGCCCCGCGGGGGCCCGGCAACCGGACGGCCGGGGCGGGCACCCGCGCGGGCGAACTACAGTCGTCGGTATGACGAGAACCCCGGACAGCGCCGTCCGCTCCTACATCGACCAGCACCGGTCCGCCTTCCTGGCCGACCTCTGCGACTGGCTGCGCATCCCGTCGGTCTCCGCCGACCCGGCCCGGGCCGGGGACGTACGGCGCTCCGCCGAGTGGCTGGCCGCCAAGCTGCGCGACACCGGCTTCCCGGTGGCGGAGGTCTGGGAGACGGACGGCCTGCCGGCGGTGTTCGCCGAGTGGCCCTCCGGCGACTCGTCCGCTCCGACCGTCCTGGTCTACGGGCACCACGACGTCCAGCCGGCCGCCAGGGAGGACGGCTGGGACACCGACCCGTTCGAGCCGACCGTGGTCGACGGGCGGATGTTCGCGCGCGGCGCGGCCGACGACAAGGGCCAGGTGTTCTTCCACACCCTCGGTGTGCGGGCCCACCTGGCCGCCACCGGGCGCACCGCGCCCGCCGTCAACCTCAAGCTGCTGATCGAGGGCGAGGAGGAGTCCGGCTCGCCGCACTTCGCCGGCCTGGTCCGGCGCGAGGCCGCCCGGCTGGCCGCCGACGTGGTGATCATCTCGGACACCGGCATGTGGTCCGCGACCACGCCGACCGTCTGCACCGGCATGCGGGGCCTGGCCGACGCCCAGATCGACCTGTACGGGCCGGACACCGACATCCACTCCGGCTCCTTCGGCGGCGCCGTCCCCAACCCGGCGCAGGTCGCGGCCGAGCTGGCCGCCGCCCTGCACGACGCCGACCGGCGGGTCGCGGTCCCCGGCTTCTACGACGGCGTGATCGAGCTGACCGAGCGCGAGCGCGAGCTCTTCGCCGAGCTGCCCTTCGACGAGGAGCAGTGGCTGGGGGTCGCCAAGTCGTACGGCACGCGCGGCGAGGCCGGCTACTCCACCCTGGAGCGGATCTGGGCCCGCCCCACCGCCGAGGTCAACGGCATCTGGGGCGGCTACACCGGCCCCGGCGGCAAGACCATCGTCCCGGCGTCGGCGCACCTCAAGCTCTCCTTCCGGCTGGTCGCCGGGCAGGAGGTGGACAAGGTCCGCGACGCCGTGCGCGCGTGGGTTGCCGAGCAGGTGCCCGAGGGCATCCGCTACGAGCTGGTCTTCCCCGGCGCGACCCGGCCCTGCCTGACCCCGCTGGACCACCCGGCGCTGCAGTCCACCGTCCGCGCGATGGGGCGCGCCTTCGGACAGAGGATCCTCTTCACCCGCGAGGGCGGCTCCGGCCCCGCCGCGGACCTCCAGGACGTGCTCGGCGCGCCGGTGCTCTTCCTCGGCATCTCGGTGCCCTCGGACGGCTGGCACTCGGTCAACGAGAAGGTCGAACTCGACCTGCTGGCCAAGGGCGTGGAGACCGCCGCCTACCTGTGGGGCGACCTGGCCGAGAACTTCCGGCCCGGCGCGTGAGCCCGTCCTCGGACCGCGCCGTCCGCGCGCACCATGGCAGTCAGATCACTCATCCGGATGATTCACCACGTGGGGATGGAACGAAGTGAGCACCGTGCCTGAGACCGAACGCCCACTGCACCTGGCACTGGCCCGGGCCGGAGTGGACCGGGCGGCCGAGCACCGGTTCGACGAGCCCTGGCTCGCAGCCGCCTGGAGCCACCCGACCACCCGGGTGCTGCCGATCGCCGGCGGCGAGGCCTTCGTGGTCGACACCGCCCGGGGCACCGAACTGGTCCTGCTGCCCTCCTTCGAGGCCCCGCAGACCGGCGACCGGTACTTCCTCGGCACCGACGAGGACGGCGTCTCCTACTTCGCGCTGGCCGGCGAGAGCCTGCCCGGGCGGCTGGACGGCGACGCCCGTCCGGCCGGGCTGCGCGAGGTCGGCGCGCTGCTGTCCGACCGCGACGCGGGGCTGCTGGTGCACGCCGTCGCGCTGGAGCACTGGCACCGGCTGCACAGCTTCTGCTCGCGCTGCGGCCACCCGACCGAGAAGGCCGGCGCCGGGCACGTGCGGCGCTGCACCTCCTGCGCGGCCGAGCACTACCCGCGCACCGACCCCGCGGTGATCATGGTGATCACCGACGAGCAGGACCGCTGCCTGCTCGGCCGCCAGGCGCTGTGGCCGGAGGGCCGCTGGTCCACCCTGGCCGGCTTCGTCGAGCCGGGCGAGTCGATCGAGCAGGCGGTCGCCCGCGAGGTCCACGAGGAGGCCGGCGTCCGGGTCGGCGAGGTGCACTACGTCGCCAGCCAGCCCTGGCCGTTCCCGTCCAGCCTGATGCTCGGCTTCACCGGCAAGGCGCTGCCCGGCGGCACCGAGATCACCGTGGACGGCGAGGAACTCGCCGAGGCGCGCTGGTTCTCGCGCGAGGAGCTGCGGGCCGGGATGGAGGCGGGGGAGATCCTGCCGCCCTCCGGGATCTCGATCGCGCGCCACCTCGTCGAACTCTGGTACGGCGAACCGCTGCCGTCCTCGGCGCGCTGGTAATTCCCGCCGATTCCACCGGGTCCGCCGAAAAATGGGGCGCGTGGCTTGTGCCGCGCGCCCCCATTTTCGATTTCGATCCCTTCCGGAACCCGCGCCCACCGGATGTTCGTGACCGGACGGGCCTTGCCTGCCCCGGCCGCACGCCACCCGGCGCGCGCCACCAACCCGCGCGGACGACATTGCCGGAAACGGCTGAAACCCCGTCACCCCGCTCGCTACATTCACTCGGGTGACAATCCCCCGGGGCACCGCCCAATCCCCCAAATACCAGCGCCTCGCCGCCGACCTGCGCCGCCGCATCGCCGAGGGCGAGTTCACCGCCGACGCCGCCCTCCCGGTCGAGAGCGAACTGGAACGCCAGTACGGAGTCGCCCGCAACACCGTCCGCCTCGCCGTCGACGTCCTCGTCAACGAAGGCCGGCTCGTCCGCCTCCAGGGCAAGGGCACCTACCTGCGCGAACACCCGGTCCTCGACCACCACGCCTACGGCCCCGCGCTGCCCGCCGCCCCGCGCGACTGCCTCGCCGTCCCCACCGCCGTCTACCTCGGCGAGGCCGCCGAGGCCGGCCGCGAACTCGGCACCGACTTCGAGATGATGATCGTCCGCGCCCGGGTCGACATCGCCGAACGCCTCGGACTGCGTCCCGGTGAGGCCATCGTCGTCCGCCGCCAGCTGCGCACGCTCGACCGCGAGCCGTACTCGATCGAGGAGAGCCACTACCGGGCCGGCCTCGCCGCGGGCACCCCGCTGATGGAGCCCGACCCCGTCGAGGGCGGGGACGAGGCGGTCCTCGCGGCCCTCGGCCGCACCGAGATCGGTGCCGTCGACCACCTCGTGGCCCGGATGCCCGGCCCGGAGGAGGCCCAGTGGTTCCAGGGCGGCCCGGGCGTGCCCCTCATGGTGCAGACCCGTGTCACCTACGACCGGCGCGGGCCGGTCCGGGTCATCGAGACCCGCTACTCGGCCGACCGCAGCCGACTCGTCTACGGCGTCGGCGACCTCGGAGCGCGCACCACGCTGCCCGCGCCCGCGGCCCCCGTCGACCCGGCCCCGGCCGACCCGGTCCCGGCCGACGCGCCCTGAGACGCGCCGGCCCGGGCGGGCCCGCAGGCGGGCCCGGGGGCGCTCCGCCCGGCGCGGATCAGGCCGCGAGGGCCTTCTTGACCTGCAGCAGGCTCGGGTTGGTCATGACGACCTGCTCGCCGCCGCCCGTCGGCGTCACCAGCACCGTCGGGACCGTCTGGTTGCCGTTGTTCACCGACTCGACGAAGGACGCCGACGCCGGGTCCTCCTCGATGTTGATCTCGGTGTAGCCGATGCCTTCACGGTCCAGCTGGCTCTTGAGTCGGTTGCAGTACCCACACCAGGTCGTGCTGTACATCGTCACGGTGCCGGACATCGAGGGGGCTCCTTCGGAAAGGGGGCGGACGGTCTCTGGTCTCCGGACGCAACGTCCGACGCGCGGCGGGCATTCCGGCCGCCGTGTCCAGGCCGCCGTGGTCGCGACGGCCGCGCCGGAGGGTGCGAAGCCCGGAGAGGCAGAGTGATCATCCTGCGGTCACACCGGGCCTGTGGACAACCCGGCCCCGGTTGTCCCACCGGGCTGAGAGGATGGAACGCATGCAGGAAGACCTCTTGAGCGGCGGCCCCGGCGACCCCTGGACCGGCACCGGCAACCCCTGGGCCGACCCCGCGCGCGACGCGGGCCCCGACGCCGTGCTCGCCGGCCTCGACCCCGAACAGCGCGCCGTCGCCACCGCCCTGCACGGGCCCGTCTGCGTCCTCGCCGGCGCCGGCACGGGCAAGACCCGCGCCATCACCCACCGCATCGCCTACGGCGTGCGCAGCGGCGTCTACCAGCCCCAGCAGGTCCTCGCCGTCACCTTCACCGCCCGCGCCGCCGGCGAGATGCGCGGCCGCCTGCGCCAGCTCGGCGCCGACGGCGTCCAGGCCCGCACCTTCCACGCCGCCGCCCTGCGCCAGCTCCAGTACTTCTGGCCCCGCGCCGTCGGCGGCCCCGTCCCGCAGCTCATCGAACGCAAGATCCAGCTCGTCGCCGAATCCGCCGGCCGCTGCGGCCTGCGCGTCCAGCGCACCGAACTGCGCGACCTCACCGCCGAGATCGAATGGGCCAAGGTCACCCAGATCGGCCCCGACGACTACCCCGCCGCCGTCCAGAAGTCCGGCCGCGACGCCCCCCGCGACCCCGCCGAGACCGCCCAGGTCTACCGCGTCTACGAGGAGGCCAAGAGCCGCCGCGGCGTCATCGACTTCGAGGACGTCCTCCTGCTCACCGCCGCCATCCTCGAGGACCGCCCCGACATCGCCGACCAGGTCCGCGCCCAGTACCGGCACTTCACCGTCGACGAGTACCAGGACGTCTCCCCGCTCCAGCAGCGCCTCCTCGACCAGTGGACCGGCCCCGGCGGCGGTGCCAGCCTCTGCGTCGTCGGCGACGCCAGCCAGACCATCTACTCCTTCACCGGCGCCACCCCCGACTACCTCCTCCACTTCCGCGGCCGCCACCCCGACGCCACCGTCGTCAAGCTCGTCCGCGACTACCGCTCCACCCCCCAGGTCGTCCACCTCGCCAACGGACTCCTCGCCCAGGCCCGCGGCGAGGCCGCCCGCCACCGCCTCGAACTCGTCTCCCAGCGCGAGGCCGGCCCCGAACCCGTCTACACCGAGTACGAGGACGAGCCCACCGAGGCCGAGACCACCGCCCGCCGCATCAAGGACCTCCTCGCCGCCGGTGTCCGCGCCAGCGAGGTCGCCGTCCTCTTCCGCACCAACAGCCAGTCCGAGGTCTACGAACAGGCCCTCGCCGACCTCGGCGTCCCCTACCAGCTCAAGGGCGCCGAGCGGTTCTTCGAACGCCCCGAGGTCCGCGACGCCGGCATCCTGCTGCGCGGCGCCGCCCGCGCCGCCGCCGACCCCCTCACCGACGGCGCCGACCTCGCCGGCCAGGTCCGCGCCGTCCTCGCCAGCCGCGGCTTCACCCCCGAACCCCCGGCCGGCTCCGGCGCCGTCCGCGACCGCTGGGAATCCCTCGCCGCCCTCGTCCGGCTCGCCGAGGAGTTCGAACGCTCCCGCACCGCCGCCGGGCAGCACACCGACCTCGCCGCCTACGTCGCCGAACTCGACGCCCGCGCGGCCGCCCAGCACGCCCCCGCCGTCGAAGGCGTCACCCTCGCCTCGCTGCACGCCGCCAAGGGCCTCGAATGGGACGCCGTCTTCCTCGTCGGCCTCACCGAGGGCACCCTGCCGATCATCTACGCCAAGACCGAAGAACAGGTCGAGGAGGAGCGCCGCCTCCTCTACGTCGGCGTCACCCGCGCCCGCAAACACCTCTCCCTCTCCTGGGCCCTCTCCCGCTCCCCGGGCGGCCGCGCCGGCCGCAAGCCCACCCGCTTCCTCGACGGGCTGCGCCCCGGCTCGGCCGCACCCGGCACCCGTACCGGCGCGCGGGGCGGGCGCGGGGGCGTGGAGTTCGGCGAGCGCGCCGCCGGGCGGAAGGTCCGCGGACCGGTCAAGTGCCGCGTCTGCGAACGGGTCCTCACCGACGCCGTCGAACGCAAGCTCCGCCGCTGCGAGACCTGCCCCTCCACCATGGACGAGGCGCTGTACGAGCGGCTGCGCGAATGGCGCGCCCGGCAGGCCAGGAAGCAGGGCGCCCCCGCCTACGTGGTGTTCACCGACGCGACGCTCATGGCGATCGCCGAGGACGTGCCCGCCGGCCGCGGGGAACTGGCCCGGATCTCCGGGGTCGGTGCCATGAAGCTGGACAAGTACGGGGCCGCCGTGCTCTCGTTGTGTGCGGGGGAGGAGCCCGAGGAGGAACCGGACGGCGTCGTGGACGACGGTCCGGTCGAACCGGCGTGAGCCGGTGCGGGCGCGGTCACGGGGACTGCTCGGGGGACTCTCGCGCGACATCGGAACGCGCTGCCCACCGTGCCGGAAGACTCGCCGCGAAAAATAGTTTGCGCGGCATACCTGGAGCGCAATAGCCTGCCGGAGCGGTCAAGGGGACGCGAACGCACGGGGTGACGCCTGTGCCGAGTTCCCGCGCCCAACAGCTTCACCAAGACAGACATCCGAACATTCGGAGCAGGGGAAACCCGGCTCCGCGAGACGCCGAGAGGAGGCGAAGACAGTGGGAAACATCATGATCACCAAAATGACTGGCCAGACCGTTGTCGCTGCCTCCCTGCGTGACGCCCGCCTGCGGGCGTCCGCCGAGCTCGGTGGAACCGGTCTGGGTCTCGACACCACCGGTGTCTCCGTCGTCCCCGCCGCCGCTGTCAGTGGTCTCGGACACACTGATCTGTGCATCGCGGTCGGCAGGAGCGTCGAAGGCACCTCTGTCGAGACCGGTCTGTCCCGCGACTGGGCATCGTTCGGCACGCCGCGCTCCGAGCGCGACGAGCGACCGACCCAGGCACCGAAGGCGGTCGTAGCCGCAGCCATGCATGGCGGCTATGCGCAGGTCATCGGTGCCGGAAACGCCCAGAAGCAGAACGAGCAGCAGATCAAGCAGGCCGAGGCCGCCATTACGGGCGCCATGGCCATCCGGATGCGGGCCTTCCGCGGGCCTGAACCCTGGAGAGAACGAACCTGAGTCAGCCTCAGGTCGGCACCTCCAGGGCCGCGGAACCCGTCACACCGGGATCCGCGGCCCTTCTGTTTTGTCCGGTACGCAAGACCACCCAGGCCCCCCGGGGCCTCCGGCCCAGCACCACCAGTCCGCCGGGCCGGAACCACTGAGAAGACGAGGAAGACGCAGACAGTGTCCACGGTCATCACACCGCCCACCCCGTCCGTACCGCCGACAAGCCAGATCACCAAGGCCGACCAGGCCGACCCCCCGGAGGTTCCTTCCATGCAGCTCAGCTCGATCGAGCAGGCCGAGGCACTCGGTCTCCCCATCCCGTGCCGCGCCTTCGACCCCGAGGTCTTCTTCGCCGAGACGCCCGCCGACGTCGAGTACGCGAAGTCCCTCTGCGGCACCTGCCCCGTCAAGGAGGCCTGTCTCGCCGGCGCCCTCGAGCGCCGCGAGCCCTGGGGCGTCTGGGGCGGCGAGCTCTTCGTCCAGGGCGTCGTCGTGGCCCGCAAGCGGCCCCGTGGCCGTCCGCGCAAGACCGAGGTCATGGCGTGAGCCCCGACCACGGAGCCGGAGCCGCCCGCCGGGGAGAGCAGCCCCCGCTGGACAGTTCCCTCCGCCGTTCCGTGCGGATCGCCGCCGCCAAGGCCGACGCCGCCCGCACCAACCCCTTCCCGACGACGCACCACGAGCAGGACCACGACATGACCGCCGCCGCCATCGACCCCGCCGTCCGCGCCGAACAGGCCACCGAACTCCAGATCCAGAACAGGACCCTCGAGATGCAACTCCTCCACGAATCCCTGGCCCGCGCCCATATGCAAGAGCGACTGCACGAGGCCGAGCACCAACGGCTCGTCACCCGCGTCGCCCGGGCACGCAAGCTGAAGCAGCGGGCCGAGCGCGCCTCGCTGCGGGCCCGCAAGGCCCTCGCCGTCGCCCTGATGTAGTCACACGCGTGTAGGCACGCCCGTACAGGCACAGGACGAACGGCACACCCCCGTCGCGCCGCAGGCCGCCCCCCGCACCCGGGGAGCGGCCTGTGGCCGTTTTGCGCGCTTCGGCTCGGCGTCCCCTGCTCGGCCGCGCCGGCTCGGAGTCGCCTTCCCGGCGCCGCCAGCCCGGAGTTGTTGCCCGCTCAGCGCCGCTTGCGAGCCCGCTTCCCGCCGGGCACCTGCTCGGCGAACTCCGGCAGCCACTCCAGCATCTCCGCCCGGAACGGCGCCTTCGCCCCCAGCTGGCACAGCACCCCGATCGTGCTCAACGTCACCCGGTGGATCAGCAGATACGCCGGCGGCAGGTTCAACTGCTTGCCCAGGTTGTAGGCCGGCGAGCGCGGATCCGCGATCCGGGCCGCCTGCGCCCGCATCCACGCCCGTGTGAAATGGAACGAGTCCACCGCCGCCGGCTCGATGATCGGCAGCAGGTAGTCCAGCACCGCGTCCGGATCCAGCTCGATCGAGGGCTTCACGAAGCCCTCCTCCCGCAGCATCTCCAGCACGCCCGCCGCGTTCCCCGCCAACGCCATCCGCAGCGACGCCCCGATCGGCGCCGGCAGCCCACCCGGCAACCGGTCCACCGTTCCGAAGTCCAGCACCCCCAGCCGCCACCCCGACACCGGCCCGTCGTCCGTCAACAACCGGAAATTGCCCGGATGCGGATCCGCGTGCAACAGCCCCGTCCGCGACGGACCGGCGAACAGGAACCGGGCCAGCAACTGTCCCGCCCGGTCCCGCTCCTCCTGACTCCCGCCCGCGATCACCTCCGCCAGGGGCGTGCCATCCATCCACTCCGTCACCAGCACCTGATCCGCCTGCGCCACCACGTTCGGCACCACGATGTCCGGATCGTCCGCGAACTCCTCGGCGTGCCGGCGCTGCGCCTGCGCCTCCAGCTCGTAGTCGAGCTCCTCGGAGACCCGCTCGCGCAGCTCGGTGATCAGCGGCTTGATGTCCAGCCCCGGGATCAGCGGGCCCAGCAGCCAGGCGACGCGGCCGAGTTGCGACAGGTCCGCGAGCAGCGCGTCGCCCGCGCCCGGGTACTGCACCTTGACGGCGACCCGGCGGCCGTCGTGCCAGACCGCCCGGTGCACCTGGCCGATCGAGGCGGCCGCCGCCGGCCGGTCGTCGAACTCCAGGAACAGCTCACGCCAGTTGGTCCCGAGGCGCTCGGCGAGTGCGGCGTGCACCTTGGCGGCGGGCATCGGGGGAGCGGCGTCCTGCAGCTTGGTGAGCGCCGCCCGGTACGGCCCGGCGACCTCCTCGGGCAATGCGGCCTCGAAGACGGACAGCACCTGCCCGAACTTCATCGCCCCGCCCTTGAGTTCGCCGAGCACCTTGAACAGCTGGTCGGCGGTGGCCTGTTGCAGTTCGGCCGTCACCACCTCGGCGGACCGGCCGCCGATCCGCCTGCCCAGCCCGAGCGTGGCGCGGCCGGCTATCCCCAGGGGCAGGGCGGCGAGCCGTGCCGTGCGGGTCACTGCCTTGCGCGGAAGATCGCTCACCGGGCCTCCATCCCACATACCCCCGGCCCCCGGTACCGGACGGCCGACCATCACTACGCCATTGTGCCCGTTCCCCGCCCCGCTCCCGCCCGCATTTCACGGAGGCCTGCGGGCGTACGGCTCGCGGGGGACGGCGGCGGGTGGCGGATCAGCGGGGCAGGCGCAGGGCCAGGCCGTCGAGGACGACTTCGAGGCCGTAGCTGAACTTGGTGTCGCGGGTGGCCACCGGGTCGATGGCGGCGGCGGCGGTCGCGTAGGCGTCGGAGAGGTGCTCGAAGCCGTCGGCCGCCTCCTGGGCGGCGGGCATGAGGCGGGCGATGAACTCGGCCTCCGTCTCGCCGGAGCGGGCCACGGTGGTGAGCCAGGCCGACTCCGTGGTGCCCATGCCGATGGTGTAGCAGACCAGGGTGTCGATCGCCCGGACGGGCTCGGGGAATCCGGCGGCGGTGAAGAGGACGGTCAGCTGCTCGGCGAAGGACATGAGGTTGGGGCCCAGGTAGGCGAGGCCCGCCTGGCCGAGGACGGACGACAGCCAGGGGTGGCGCAGGATCGTCGCGCGGAACGCCTGGGCGGCGTCGGTGGCCGCGGCGCGCCAGTCGGGGCTGTCGGCGGGCGGGAGGACGACCTCGCCGAAGACCTCGTCGACCGCGAGCTCCATGAGCTCGTCCTTGGTCGCGACGTGGCGGTAGAGGGAGGTCGCGCCGGCGTTCAGGCGGGCGGCGAGCTTGCGCATGCTCAGAGCCTCGGTGCCGTCGGCGTCGAGCATCACGATCGCCTCGCGGACGATCGCGTCCCGGTTGAGCACGGGCTGGTCGGGCTCGCGCTGCCGGCGTGCCCATACGGACGGGATCGGGTTCGTGCTGGCGGCCATGGGCGCTCCCTTCTGCGTACACCGTTCGCACTCAGCGTACAGCAATTCCATGTTGCGCACACTGTTCCGCAGTGCGTACAGTGTTCGCAGAGACGGAACGCAGTGCGCACCGGGGGAACGGTGTGCGCATGGAGAGGGGAGATCTCATGCAAGCCCGTAATCCGCACCGCTGGTGGATCCTGATCGTGCTGTGCCTGAGCTCGCTGGTCCTGGTGATCGACAGCATGGCGCTGACCGTGGCCGTGCCCTCGATGACGGCGGACCTCGGCGCGAGCGCCCAGGACACCCAGTGGATCCTCGACTCCTACGTCCTGGTCTTCGCCGGGCTGCTGCTGACCTCCGGCAGCCTCGGCGACCGCTTCGGCCGTCGGAAGATCATGATCATCGGCCTGCTGCTCTTCGGGGCGGCGTCGCTGGCGGCGACCTTCTGCACGAACCCCGGCGAGGTGATCGCCTCCCGCGTCGCGATGGGTGTCGGCGGTGCGCTGATCATGCCGTCGACGCTGTCGATCCTCATCACCGTCTTCGACGAGGACGAGCGCGGCAAGGCGATGGCGGCCTGGGGCTCGGTGTCGATGCTCGGTCTGGTCGGCAGCCCGGTCCTCGGCGGTGTGCTGATCGACCACTTCTCGTGGCACTCGATCTTCTTCCTCAACGTTCCGGTCGTCGCCCTCGCGATCCTGGCCGGCCTGGTGCTGATGCCGGAGTCCAAGGGGCCGTGGCAGAAGCCGGACCCGCTCGGCGCGGTGCTGTCCGCGGTCGGCATGACGGCGCTGATCTGGTGGATCATCGAGATCCCGCAGCACGGCGCGTTCGGCGGCCGCTCGCTGGTCACCCTGGCCGTGGCGGTGGTGGCGCTCGGCGGGTTCGTGGTCTGGGAGAACGTCACCGACGCGCCGATGGTGCCGCTGGCCCTCTTCGGACACCGCAACTTCAGCGGCGGCTCGCTCTCGCTGACGCTGGTCCAGATCGGCAACGGCGGCCTGCTGCTGGTGCTCACCCAGTACCTGCAGTTCGTGCTGGGCTACTCGCCGGTCGAGGCGGGGCTCGCCTTCGTGCCGCTCGCCGTCGCCGCGCTGGTCGGCAACGGGGCCGGGGCCAAGTTCGCCGCGAAGATCGGCAACCGCTTCCTGATCCTCGCCGGAATGCTCGTGATGGCCGCCGCCTTCGGGCTGCTGACCACCGTCTCGGCTGAGAGCGGCTTCACTGTGCCGGCGGTCGCGCTCGGTCTGCTCGGGCTCGGGGCCGGACTGGCCATGCCGGCCGCGGTGGGCGCGCTGATGGGCACCATCCCGGCGGAGCAGGCGGGCGTTGGCTCGGCGCTGAACGACACCATCCAGCAGGCGGGCACCGCGCTCGGCATCGCGATCCTCGGCTCGCTGCTGTCGAGCGGCTTCGCGAGCCGGATGCCGGCGGGGCTTCCGGAGGAGGCGAAGCACTCGATCGCCGGGGCGCTGGCGGTCGCGAAGGGGGACGCCGGGCTCGTGCACACCGCTCGGGAGGCGTTCGCGAGTGCGATGTCGACCACCTTCACGATCAGCGCGATCGGGGTGCTGACGGCAGCGCTCGTGGCCACGCTGGTCATGCGGGACCGCCCGGCGGGAGTCGGCGCGGAGCCGGTGGCCGAGACCGCTGCTGACGAGACTGCCGAGTCGGCGGAGGGTGCGGCGATCGCCGCCTGACGGAGCTCAGCTCGATTCGTCCTCACCGAGAAGGCCGGTGCCCCTGGGGGTACCGGCCTTCGGTGACGGGGGGAGGGGCCCCTCCCCCTCCCCCCCGCCCACCAACTCACTCACTCACTCACCGCCCACCCGACCGCCCCTCACCTCACCTCGGTGGCAGCGGCTGCCAGAGGCAGCCGCAGTCCGAGTGGCCCGTCAGCCGTAGCCGACGCGGCATTCCGTCGGTCGCCGAGACCTCGCACCACCCGTTGACGCTCGGCGGCCGGCCGCCGTCCAGGTGCACCTGGACGTGGAGGGCCGCCAGGCCCGCCACGGCGGTGGCCAGTGCGGTGTCGCAGGCCGGGGTGCGCGCACGCCCCGGTCCTCCGTCCGCGAGTTGGGCCAGCACCCGTGGCCATGCCGCATCCTCGTCCTCCCGTCGCAGCACCAGGCAATGCCCGCAGGCCGACACTCCCGGCACCACCAGGGGCCCGACCACTCCGAACTCCTCCACCACCCCCACGTAGAGATGCGGCACCCCGGCCCGCAGCAGCTGCCGCGCCTCGTACGCCCCGCCCGCGAACGCCCCGCTGCCGTCCCGCGGCGCGAGCACCACGAGATCGGGCGGCTCGTCCGCGCTCCGTCGTGGCGTGGGTGCCGGGCGCCGGGCCGAAGCCCGCAGCACTGCCTCCTTCGCGGCCGTCATGCGCAGCCGCCCGACGTCCGACGGCGGCACTCCCGCGGGCGAGCAGTCGCCCGGCCGGACCCGGCCGCCGTCCTTCACCGTGACGGCCCCCGCCCCGCCCGCCGCGAGCACCGCCGCCACGGCGGCTCCCACCCGCCCCGCGCCGCGGACCTCGATCCGGGCGTCCGCCCGTCGGGCCAGCACCGCCGGCGCGGCGCCAGGGCCGGAGTGGACCAGCGAGAGCGATGCGAGGTCCGGCCCGAGCAGCTCCCGGTGCGGTTGTGGGAACCGGGCGAGCGCGGCTTCGGCGGCTTGCGCGTCGTCGAGCAGCCCGGCCTGCTCCAGGTCGGCGAGCAGTGCCTCGGCGGGGTCGCGGCCGAGCCCGGCCTTCTCGCCGGCGGCCAGCAGCGCGGGCCGGTCCCGCGTGCCGTCGAGCAGGCCCAGGAAGTCGCACAGGGTCTTGTCGGCGTGCTCGACCACCCCCGCGTAGCGGCTGATGGTCCCGAACTGCAGGGTCTCGGAGTCCCGCCAGCTGCGGGACAGGGCGGGCTTCAGGGCGAGGCGCACGGCGATCTCCTCTCCGGTCGTTTTCGGACGGCTGACCGCAGCTTGCCCCATCGGCACGACATCGTGCGCAGAGTTATCCACAGGCGTGGGCTCATGATCACATCATCCGTTCGCAAGCCCTGTGGATAACTGACTATCCGCTCCGGCGTCGATTTCCGGACACCCCTTGTCGGCCTTTCGTTCCCGATCACTCCACGAAAGATTTCGGCCATGGCAGCGGACTTCTGTCAGCGGTACCGGGTAACGTCGTGTGCCATGGCAGCCGAGCGGGACTCCCATCCACCGGCGTCGCGTCGGCGTGCCCGTGCAGCGTCCGGGTCGCAAGTGGCGGCGCCGAGCACACGTGGGCGCCCGGATCAGCAGTCGAGGCAGCCGCAGTCGCAGCACCAGCCGCCCCCGCCCAAGCCCGGGGAGCCGCACGACCGCACGCGGGTCGAGGTGCGCCGCAGTGCCCGCCGCAGCCGCACCGTCTCCGCCTACCGGGAGGGCGATCGCACCGTCGTCCTGATCCCGGCCCGGATGTCGCACGCCGAGGAGCAGCGCTGGGTCGCGCAGATGCTGGAGAAGCTGGCCGCGCAGGAGAGCCGCCGGATTCCCGGGGACGACGCGCTGGAGGCCCGGGCCCGCGAGCTGTCCGCCGCCTACCTGGACGGTCGTGCGAAGCCGGCCCAGGTCCGCTGGGTCACCAACCAGAACTCGCGCTGGGGTTCGTGCACCCCGAGTGAGCGGACGATCCGGCTCTCCCACCGTCTCCAGGGCATGCCGGAGTACGTGCTCGACTACGTCCTGCTGCACGAGCTGGCGCACCTGCTGGTACCGGACCACGGTCCGGCGTTCTGGGCGTTGCTGGAGGCCTATCCCCGGACGGAGCGGGCGCGCGGGTACCTGGAGGGTGTGGTGTCGGCGGCCCGGCTGCCGCACGTCCCGGGGGCCCGGCACGCGGACCCGGAGTCGGATCCGGCGCGTTCCTGCGGCTGAAGGCGCGCGGCGGGAAGCCGTACGGCGGGCCGCTGGATCGAACGTGGGAGCGACGAAAAGGGGCGTGGACCGTATCGGCCCGCGCCCCCTTCCTTCGGTCGCACCTCAGCTCGTGAGCCGCCTCGCCCGGGCCACGAGGTCGCGCACCGAGTGGTCGGTCAGCTCGGGCAGGCGGTCGTAGTCGAACCAGCGCAGGTCGAGCGACTCCTCACTGATGAGCGCCTGCGCGCCGGCCGGGGCCAGCGCGATGTACTGGACGTCCAGGTGGGTGTTCTCCGGCCGGTCCTTGCCGGTGCAGCGGACCTGGTGCCGGTCGAGCTTGGCCGGGGCCGGCAGGCCGTCCACCGCCAGCAGGGCGAGGTCCGGGATGCCGGACTCCTCGACGGCCTCGCGCAGCGCGGCGGACGCGAGGTCGCGGTCGCCCGGCTCGCAGTGGCCGCCCATCTGCAGCCACATGCCGACCTTGGGGTGCAGGGTGAGCAGCACCCTCCCGGCCGCCGGGTCGACGACCGCCGCGCTCGCGGTGATGTGCGCGGGCAGGCAGGAGCGGTACAGGCCCTCGGGCTGCGCGGCCAGGTGTTCCAGGTAGTCCAGCCGCAGCTGTTCCTGGTCCTCGTCGGCGGGCCGCCACCGGGTCAGGGCGCCGACGGCGTCCGCGTGCAGGGCGGACGCCCCCGTGTCGGTGGCGGTCATGCGGTGGGCCCGCCCTTTCCGTCGGTGTTGTCGCGCTCGGGCTCGTCGCCCTTCGTCAGGTCGGTGGTGCCGCCGGCCGCGGCCTCGCCGAGCAGCTTGTCCAGCGCGTCGAAGTCGATGCCGCCCTCCAGGTCGCCGGCCGCGCCGCGGTGCACGAAGGCGTCCGGGTCGTCGAGGTCGGCGGCGGTGGGCAGCATGTCCGGGTGCTCCCAGAGGGCGTCGCGGCCCTCGATGCCGCGCGCGTCGGCGAGCAGCGCCCAGAGCCGGGCGGCGTCGCGCAGGCGGCGCGGGCGCAGTTCCAGGCCGACGAGGGTGGCGAAGGTCTGCTCGGCGGGGCCGCCGGCCGCGCGGCGGCGGCGGACGGTCTCGCGCAGGGCGCCGGCCTGGGGCAGGTGGGGTTCGGCGGCGGTGTGGACGACGGCGTCGACCCAGCCCTCGACCAGGGCGAGCGCGGTCTCCAGGCGGGCCAGGGCGGTCTTCTGCTCGGGGGTGTCCTCGGGCTGGAGGAGGCCGCCGGCGAGCGCCTCCTGGAGCGCCTCGGGGTTGGTGGGGTCGAGCTGGCCGACGAGTTCCTCCATGCGGGAGGTGTCGACCTTGATGCCGCGCGCGTAGGCCTCGACGGCGCCGAGGAGGTGGGCGCGCAACCACGGCACGTGGGCGAAGAGGCGCTGGTGGGCGGCCTCGCGCAGGGCGAGGTAGAGGCGGACCTCGTCGGCGGGCACGTTGAGGCCCTCGCCGAACTCGGCGACGTTCTGGGGCAGCAGCGCGGCCTTGCCGGCCGGGGCGAGGGGCAGGCCGACGTCGGTGGAGCCGACGACCTCGGCGGCGAGGGCGCCGAGGGCCTGGCCGATCTGGGTGCCGAACATGGCGCCGCCCATGGAGCGCATCATGCCCATGAGCGGGCCGGCCACGGCCTGCATCTCCTCGGGCAGGACGCCGCCCATGGCGGTGCCGACGCGTTCGGCGACGGGGTCGACGAGGTCCTTCCAGACCGGGAGGGTGGCCTCGATCCACTCGGCGCGGCTCCAGGCGACGGCGGTGCCGGCGCCGGAGGGGAACTCGGTGGCGCCGTCGAGCCAGAGGTCGGCGAGCCGGACGGCCTCGGCGACGGCGGAGTGCTCGGTGGCGCTGACCGAGCGGTCCTTGCTCTTGCCCTCGGCGGGTTCGGCGACGACGGTCTGGCGGGCGATGTTCTTGGCGAGGTCCCAGTTCACCGGGCCGCCCTCGAACGAGAGCATCTGCCCGAGCTGCTGGAACGCGGCGCCGAGGTCGTTGGGGTTGAGGCCGCCGAACATCGCGGCGAACGGGTTGTCGCCCGCGCCGGGGGCGCCGGGGGCACCGCCGGGCATCCCGAACAGCGCGCCGAAGGGGTTGCCGGCCCCGAAGCCGAACGGCTGGGAGCCGCTCTGGCCGGGGCTCTGGCTGCCCTGGTCCTTCTTCTGCTCGTCGTCGGGCTTGGCCTTGCCGTCCTCGGGCTCCTCGGGCGGAACGCCGAATCCGAAGGGAAGGTCGCTCACGGGGTCCTCGATCCGGTCGGCCGTCATGCGGGTGTGGCGGGAAGTCTGCGCGCCCGGGGCGGTGGCGGAGTGGGGGGCTCGTGAGCGGCTCCCGCGCGGTGGGCCCGCGCCGGGTGCACCGCGGGGCCTTCGCCTCGGGCAGGATGGACGTACGTGACACACGTACGTACGCACATAAGCTAACCGTGGAGGATGGCCGGTGAGTTCCCCGCCTTCGGACGTTCGCTCTGGGCTGACCGGAGGAGAGGACGCCCCGGACACCACGGCGTCGCCGCCTCCAGCCTACGGCGGGCGGCCGGTCACTGTGGCCGTCACGGGGGCGGCGGGCGTGCTCGGGGAGCGGCTCGCGGCCCGGCTGGTGGCCTCGCCGCACGTGAAGAAGGTCCTCGCGGTGGACGACCGGCGCGGTGACGTGCCGGGCGCGCAGTGGCGGGTGCTGGACGTGCGGGATCCGGCGGTGGCCGAGCGGCTGGCCGGGGTCGACGTCGTCGTGCACCTGGCGATGGACTTCGGCATGGAGTCCGATCCGCGCGCCCGCAGCGCCTACAACGTGCGCGGCGCGCAGACCGTGCTCACCGCCGCCGCGGCCGCCGGGGTGCACCGGGTGGTGCTGTGCACGTCGGCGATGGTCTACGGCGCGCTGGCCGACAACGAGGTGCCGCTGGCCGAGGACTCCGAGCTGCGGGCGACGGAGGAGGCCTCGCTCGTCGGGGACCTGCTGGAGATCGAGCGCCTGGCCCGGCGGGCGCCGCGCGCCCACCCGGGGCTGCAGGTGACGGTGCTGCGCCCGGCCGTCGTGGTCGGCCCGGGTGTGGACACCGTGCTGACCCGGCACTTCGAGGCGCCCCGGCTGCTGGTGGTGGCCGGTTCCCGCCCGTGCTGGCAGTTCTGCCACGTGGACGACCTGTCGACGGCGCTGGAGTACGCGGCGCTCGGGCTGGTCGAGGGCGAGGTGACGGTCGGCTGTGACGGCTGGCTCGAGCAGGAGGACGTGGAGCGGCTGTCCGGCATCCGCCGGATGGAGCTGCCGGCCTCGCTGGCGCTCGGCACCGCGGCCCGGCTGCACCGCCTGGGCCTGACCCCGGCGCCGGCCGGGGACCTGGCCTACACGATGTATCCGTGGGTGGTGTCCGGCAGTCGGCTGCACGAGGCGGGCTGGCGTCCGGCCTGGACGAACGAGCAGGTGCTGGCGGAGCTGCTGGCGCAGGTGGCGGGCAAGCACGCGGTGGCCGGGCGGCGCCTGGGCGGCAAGGAGGCGGCGACCAGTCTGGGCGCGGCCGGGGCGACGGTGGCGCTGGTGGGCACGGCGGCGCTGGTGCGGCGGGCGCGCAAGCGGCGCCGCTTCTGAGGGGTCCCGGAGTGCGGCACCCGTCGCGCCATGACTTCTCACGATGCGAAATTCCTGGATCGTGATGCGGAAGCCCCTTGTCGCGGACCACCCGGGATGGGGAATCATGGGGTCATGTCCGAGAACCACGACCCCATTCGCCTGCTCGCCATCCGCGACACCCCGCTCTCGCTGGACGAGGTGTACGAGGCGGTGGGCGACGACGCGGCCGGCGGCACGACCGTCTTCGTCGGGACGGTCCGTGACCACGACGGCGGCAAGTCGGTGGCGGCGCTGGAGTACAGCTGCCACCCCACGGCCGAGCAGGAGATGCGCCGCATCGCGGAGAAGATCGTCGCGGACTTCCCGGTCCGCGCGCTCGCCGCGGTGCACCGGGTCGGCCGGCTGGAGATCACCGACAAGGCCGTGATCGTCGCGGTCTCCTGCGCCCACCGGGGCGAGGCCTTCGCCGCCGCCCGCCGGCTGATCGACGACCTCAAGCACGAGGTGCCGATCTGGAAGCACCAGGTCTTCGCCGACGGCGAGCAGGAGTGGGTCGGCGCCGGCAGCTGCTGAACCAGCACATTCCCGGCGCCCGCGGCGTCAGGCGCGCCGTGGTCTCACTCGAACGGGTCTGGTCCGTTAGGCCGGATACTCCCCGGCGGTGAGCCGATCGGCGCTCGCGTAACCCGGACGCCGGTGATCGCGTTGTCCGCCGGAGTGGTTAATCTGCTCGTAGGCACGACGAGCTGGGAGTACGGACATGGGTGCGCTCGCCTGGTTGATCATTCCGGTTGTCGCCGTCCTGCTCGCCGCCGTGTGGGCGGGCTGGGCCCAGCGGGCCCCGAGGGCCACGGGGGACCCGGCCTCACTCGCCGAGCACCGGCGCTTCATGGCAGCGATGGAACGCAGCACCAGCACCAGCGGCAGCGCGGCTCCCGGGGAGCGGCCCGGCCGGTAGCCCGGGCGGCGGCGCGTCACCCGCGTCCCGTACTGTCGAGGCATGCCACGCCGCTCCGCGACGATGCTCGCCGCCACCCTGCTGCTCATAGCGCTGCTCTGTGTCTCGGTGCTGATGAAGGTGCCGTACACGGAGATGAGCCCGGGGCCGACGTACAACACGCTCGGCCAGCAGGGGGGTAAGCCGGTGATCACCGTCACCGGTCACGACTCGTACCCGACGACCGGGCACCTGAACATGACGACCGTTCAGGTCACCGGGGCCAAGTACGAGCCCAGCCTGGTCAACGCGGTGATCGGGTGGCTGCGCGGCGACGTGATGGTGGTGCCGCACGACAACGTCTACCCGAAGGGGCAGACGGACGCGGACGCGAAGCAGCAGAACGCCGAGGAGTTCGCCTCCTCCGAGGACAGCGCCCGCACCGCGGCGCTCAAGCAGCTGGGCATCCCGGTGGGCAACGACCTGATCGTCAAGACGGTCACGGCCGGCGCGCCCGCCGAGGGCCGGCTGCACGCGGGCGACCAGATCGTGGCCGTCGACGGCACGCCCGTGACGACGACCGACCAGGTGGCCGCGGGCGTCACCAAGCACAAGCCGGGCGAGCCGGTGGTCTTCACCGTGGTCCCGCGGGTCAAGGACACCTCGGGCAACGGCTCCGCGAACCCGGCGGCCCGCACCGACGTCAGCGTGCCGACGGTGGCGGCCAAGGACCTCGACCCGAAGGCCCCGGCCGAGCGCGCCGGCCTCGCGGTGGTCGGCATCGGCACCGCGATCCGGCACACCTACCCGTTCCAGATCGACATCGGCCTGCAGGACGTGGGCGGGCCGAGCGCCGGCCTGATGTTCTCGCTCGGCATCGTCGACAAGCTGACCCCGGGCGGCGACCTCACCGGCGGCAAGTTCGTCGCGGGCACCGGGACCATCGACGACGACGGCAAGGTCGGCCCGATCGGCGGGATAGCGATGAAGATCATCGCCGCCCGGGACGCCGGCGCCGAGTACTTCCTCACCCCGTCCTCGAACTGCGCCGAGGCGAGCAAGAACGTCCCGTCCGGCCTGACCCTGATCAAGACGGACACGCTGGACGGCGCGCTGAAGTCGCTGGAGCAGGTCCGCTCCGGCCAGACCTCCGCGCTGCCGTCCTGCGCCGCGAAGTAGGTCGGGGAGAACGGGCTACGCGAAGGTCGCCAGCAGGGCGTCGGTCAGGCCGGGCACCAGGTCGGGGCCGGTCAGCACCTCGCGCGCGGTGTCCTTGGAGCGCAGCCGCAGCGCGATCTCCTTCTTGCCGTCGCGCAGCACGGCGGCGGTGATCCGCACCTCCTCGCGCTTGGGGTGGTTGGCCACCCACTCGGCGAGCTGGGCGTCGCTGGCGTTGCGCGGGCGGCTCTGCTCGGCGCCCGGCGGCAGCATGAGGCGCTCGACGACCAGGGCGCAGCCGGCGACGGCGTCGGGCCAGGCGATGGTGCCGAGGAACTTGTCGAGGGGGGTGCCGGCCGGGATCTCGTCCTGTTCGACGGGGGTGAGGCCGGCGGTGTCGTCGTCGGAGAGGCCGAGCTGTTCGGCGACACGGGGGTCGGCCCTGCGCAGGGCGGTGCTGTCGACGAGGGCGAAGAGGCGGGCGGGGAGGTCCCAGCCGAGGGTGGCGGCGTACTCGTCGATCTCCAGGGCGGCCCGGGTGAGGGGGGAGGCCGCGGGGAGCTTGGAGACGTCGTCGGGGGAGTCGGGGCTGGGCGTGGCGGTGGCGTCGGACATGTCCCAATCCTCACACGTCGGGCGGGGCGTGCCGCGCCGGGCGGTGCGGGTGGTGCGGGGGAGCTGCGTCGTAACCGTCCGCTAACGGTGGGAACTCGGCCGGAGCCTGGTTAAGTTGCTCTGAAGACCGACCGACTCCAGACGACACAGCTGAGGTGCCACCGTGGTATTCCAGATGCCGGAACGCTCAGGGCCGGGTTTCCGGCGCAGGGTAGGCCCGCCCTCCCGGCGGGCGCGGGTGGCCCTGCTGACCCTGGGCGTGCTCGCGGTGCTGTTCCTGCTGTTCGTCATGTTCGCGGGGTTCTGGACGGACTGGCTGTGGTTCAGGTCGGTCCACTACTCGGCGGTGTTCACCACGCAGTTGTGGACGAAGGTCGGCCTGTTCGCGGTGTTCGGGCTGCTGATGGCGGTGATCGTCGGCTTCAACGTGTGGCTGGCGCACCGGCTGCGGCCGCCGCTGTCGGCGATGTCGGTGGAGCAGCAGAGCCTGGACCGATACCGGGCGGGGCTGGCGCCGTTCAAGCGCTGGGCGCTGGTGGGCGTGTCGCTGGTGATCGGCCTGGTGGCGGGGGCGGCGGCGTCCGGACAGTGGCGGACGTGGCTGATGTGGACGAACGCGACGTCGTTCGGCGAGAAGGACGCGCAGTTCGGCATGGACGTGTCGTTCTACGCGTTCGACCTGCCGTTCTACGAGTTCGTGCTGGGCTTCGCGTTCAGTGCGGTGATCGTGTCGCTGCTGACGTCGGTGCTGGTGCACTACCTGTACGGGGGGCTGCGGCTGCAGGGGCCCGGCCGGCGGGCGAGTGCGGGGGCGCAGGGGCACCTGGCGGTGCTGCTGGGCGTGTTCGTGCTGCTGAAGGCAGTGGCGTACTGGCTGGACCGGTACGCGCTGGCGGTCAAGACCGGCTCGTACAAGGGTGTTTCGGGCTGGACGGGGCTGCGGTACGTGGACGCGAACGCGTTCCTGCCGGCGAAGACGATCCTGTTCTTCGTGGCGATCATCTGCGCGGTGCTGTTCTTCCTGACGCCGGTGCGGCGGACGTGGGCGCCGGCGCTGATCGGCCTGGGGCTGATGGTGCTGTCGGCGGTGCTGATCGGCGGGGTGTACCCGGCGATCGTGCAGCAGTTCCAGGTCAAGCCGAACGAGCAGGCCAAGGAGACGCCGTACATCCAGAAGAACATCGACGCGACGCGGCGGGCCTACGGGATCGCGGACGCGCAGACGACGCAGTACACCCCGCAGGGGTCTACGACGGCGGACGCGCTGAAGCCGGACGCGCAGACGGTCGCGGACATCCGTCTGCTGGACCCGAACATCGTGTCGCCGACGTTCCAGTCGATCGAGCAGCAGCGCAACTACTACGCGTTCCCGAACACGCTGGACGTGGACCGCTACGGTGCGGGCGCGGACAAGCAGGACACCGTGATCGGCCTGCGCGAGCTGGACCTGAACGGCGTGCAGCGCAACTGGATCAACGACCACTTCAAGTACACGCACGGCTACGGCGCGGTGGTCGCGAAGGGCAACCAGGTCAACGACAAGGGCCAGCCGGTGTTCACCGAGTCGGGCCTGCCGGCGACCGGGGCGCTGGGCGACTACGAGCAGCGGATCTACTACGGCGAGAAGTCGACGACGTACTCGATCGTCGGCGGCTCGAACCAGGAGATCGACTACACGACGGAGACCGGCGAGAACAAGCAGTACCAGTACACCGGCAGCAGCGGTGTATCGCTGGACAATCCGATCACGCGGGCCGCGTACGCGGTGCGCTTCGCGGAGCCGCAGATCCTGTACGCGGGGGCGATCAGCGACGGCGCGAAGGTGATCTACAACCGGACGCCGAAGGAGCGGGTGGAGAAGGTCGCCCCGTGGCTGTCGATCGACGCGGACCCGTACCCGGTGGTGCAGGACGGCCGGGTGGTGTGGGTGCTGGACGGCTACACCACGTCGAACGGCTACCCGTTCGCGTCGAAGACGACGCTGGGCACGGCGACGAAGGACTCGCTGACCAATCAGCGCGGTGAGCTGCTGACGGTCGCGAACCAGGTCAACTACATCCGCAACTCGGTCAAGGCGACGGTCGACGCGTACACCGGAGAGGTGAAGCTCTACCAGTGGGACGAGAACGACCCGGTGCTGAAGACGTGGATGAAGGCGTTCCCGGGCACGGTCGAGCCGAAGGCCGACATCCCGGCGACGCTGCTGCCGCACCTGCGCTACCCGCAGGACATGTTCAAGGTGCAGCGCGACCTGCTCGGCCAGTACCACGTGACGGACGCCAACTCGTTCTTCAACGGCAGTGACATCTGGCAGGTCCCGGTGGACCCGACGAGCGACACCAAGCAGGTGCAGCCGCCGTACTACCTGACGCTGCGCATGCCGGAGCCGGAGGTGACGTCGGCGAGCTTCTCGCTGACGACGACGTTCGTGCCCAACGGCCGGGACAACCTGGCGGCGTTCATGGCGGTCGACGCCGACCCGGGCCCGGACTACGGGAAGATCCGGATCCTCAAGGTGCCGGGGGACAGCAAGACGCTCGGCCCGAACCTGGTGCAGTCGCAGTTCAACTCCCGCCCTGAGGTGGCCCAGCAGATCACGCTGCTGAAGAGCGGTGGCGACTCGGACCTGGAGTACGGGAACCTGCTGACGCTGCCGGTGGGCGGCGGGCTGCTCAACGTCGAGCCGGTGTACGTGCGCGGGCGCGGCGCCAAGTACCCGACGCTGCAGAAGGTCCTGGTGGTGTACGGGAACGACAACGTGGCGTTCGAGAACACGCTGGAGGATGCGCTGCGGAAGGTGTTCGCGGGGGCCGCGCCGGCGACGACGCCGACGGCGCCGAGCACGCCCGGCACGCCGGCGAACCCGGGCACGCCGGCGAACCCGGGCACGCCGACGAGCCCGGGCACGCCGGCGACGCCGGTGCCGGGCGGGGCGATCCCGCCGGAGCTGCAGAAGGCGCTCTCGGACGCGGAGAAGGCGTACAACGACAGCCAGGCGGCGTTCAAGAACGGCGACTGGGTGGCGTACGGCAACGCCCAGAAGGCGCTCGGCGACGCGCTGAAGGCCGCCGACGCGGCCCGCAGCGCCAGCCCGGCGCCCGCCCCGGGCGGCACCCCGGGTGCCATGGCGACCGGGTCGCCGAGCCCGAAGCCGTGAGCCGCTGACCCGGCGAGCCGCTGAGCTGCGGTGAACCGATTTCGGTTCCGCCCCGCGACCGTGCTACTGTTCAGTCACCGACGCGGGGTGGAGCAGCTCGGTAGCTCGCTGGGCTCATAACCCAGAGGTCGCAGGTTCAAATCCTGTCCCCGCTACTCAGTAGCACAGAGGCCCGGAGGATACGTCCTCCGGGCCTCTGGCGTTTTCACCCCGGAGCGGCGGGAACCGCTCCGGTACTATCGACCGTCGCCAACGATGACGGCACAGGGTTTGTGGGGTTGAAGTGTCGGGAAATCGACAAAGCGCCGAAGCAATTTCGTCGGCTTCGGGGAGACCCCGCCCGAATTCGGCCGGGGCAGGTGTACGCGGGTTGCGGGTGGTGCGACGATGGGACACATGGGGGACGGTGCGCGGCTGCTGACCAGCCGTCGGGTCCGGCGCTTCCCCTTGAGGTCCCCCCTGCCGCTGGCTGGGGAAGGATGCCGCGACACTCTGGGGGAGCGGGAGTCCGGATGAGGCTGATCGGCAAGAACGGGTCAGGCGCCAGGTCCGCGGCCGCCACCGAGGCGGACACCGACGCCTGGGCGGAGAGCCCCGAGAGCCGGCCCGGTGCCCTGCCCGCCCAGCGCACCGGCGGCCTCGCCGAGCGCCGCCCCGCGCCCGGCTGCGGCCCCGACACCCTCGTCCACGTGTCCACCCGCCAGTTCGCCGCCGCCGTCGGCCCGTACGGCGAGTCCGCGGACGGCTCCGCCGGCGCTCTCGTCGAGGGCGCCCTCGACCCGGCGGGTCTGGACGGCACCAGCTTCGAGACCGCGCTGGCCGCCCGTGAGCAGGCCGCGCTGGAGGCCCGCCACCGCCGGGCCGCCGACGAGGGCGACCCGGACGCCGCCAGCCGGCTCGGCACGCTGCTGCTGCGCCGCGGCGAACTGGAGGACGCCGAGCCGTACCTGCGCGCCGCCGCGGCCGGCGGGGTCCGCGCCGCCGCCAACAACCTGGGCGTGCTGCTGCACCAGCAGGGCCACCGCGCCGAGGCCGCCCAGTGGTGGCGCCAGGCCGCCGTCGCCGGCAGCGCGCCCGCCGCGCACGCGCTCGGGCTCCAACTGCGCGACCAGGGCGAGGAGGAGGCCGCCGAGTACTGGCTGCACTTCGCCGCCGACCACGGCCACCCGCTCGGCGCCTACGCGCTCGGCGACCTGATGGAACACCGGCGCGACGTCCGCGCCGAGCGCTGGTTCAAGGTGTCCGCCGACGCGGGCCACCGCGAGGCCGCCTACCGGCTGGCCCGGATGCGCGAGGCCGCCGGTGACAAGGAGACCGCCGAGACCTGGTACCGCACCGCCGCCGCGCGCAGCCACGCCCGGGCCGCGCTGCGCCTCGGCGTGCTGCTGGAGGAGCGCGCCGGATCCGACCAGGCGCTGCTGGACGAGGCCGCGCGCTGGTACCGGCAGTCCGCGCAGAACGGCGAGCCCCGTGCCGCGTGCGCGCTCGGCTTCCTGCTGCGCGACTCCGGGGACGCCACCGCCGCCGCCGAGTGGTGGCGGGAGGCCGCCGAGGCCGGCGACGGCAACGCCGCCAACGCGCTCGGCGCGCTGCACGCGAGCCGCGGCGAGGCCAAGGAGGCCGAGCACTGGTACCGCGGCGCACTGGACGCGGGCGACCAGAACGGCGCCTTCAACCTCGGCCTGCTGTGCGCCGGCACCGGCCGCGAGCAGCAGGCCGAGCAGTGGTACCGCCGGGCCGCGTACGCCGGGCACCGGGAGGCGTGCAACGCGCTGGCCGTGGTGCTGCTCCAGCGCGGCGACGAGTCCGGCGCCGAGCCGTGGTTCTCGAAGGCGGCCGAGGCGGGCAGCGTGGACGGCGCGTTCAACCTCGGCGTGCTGCACGCCGGGCGTGGCGAGCACCGGCAGGCGCAGGAGTGGTACGCGCGGGCCGCGGCCGAGGGGCACGGCGAGGCGGCGCTGCAGCTCGCGGTCGTCCAGGAGCAGCGCGGCAACCTGGCGGGCGCGCTGGAGCGCTACCGGCAGGCGGCGGCGGGCGGTTCGGCGGAGGGCGCGTTCCGGCTGGCGTCGGTGCTGGACCGGCGGGGCGACGCGGACGCGGAGGCCGAGCACTGGTACGCGGTGGCGGCCGACGCCGGGCACCGGCGGGCGCAGGTGCGGATGGGCGTGCGGGCGGCGGACCGGGGGGCGCTGGAGATCGCCGAGAGCTGGTACCGGCGGGCGGCGGAGGCCGGGAGCCGCAGTGCGGCGTTCAACCTGGGGCTGCTGCTGGCCCGGCAGGACAGCGAGGCCGAGGCGATGCTCTGGTACACCCGGGCGGCGGACGCCGGGCACGGGCGGGCGGCGCTGCGCCTCGCGCTGCTGGCGCTGCGCCGGGGGGAGCCGGTGCAGGCGGAGAACTGGTGCCGCCGGGCGGCCGACTACGGGCCGGCCGAGGTGGCGGAGCGGGCGGGGCGTCTGCTCGGCGCGCTGCACGCGGAGTTGAGCGCGTAGCGCGGGACGGGGCTGCTAGAGGTCCGGGCTGTTCGTGCAGTCCGGGCAGAGCCCGCGGTAGGTGATCTCGGCGCCGGAGAGGACGAAGCCGAAGCGTTCGGCGGCGGGCAGGGCGGCGAGCGGGTCGCCGTGGGGGTGGACGTCGCGGATAGCGCCGCAGCCCGAGCAGACCAGGTGCTGGTGGGCGTGGCGGGCGTTGGGGTCGTAGCGCTTGGCGCGGCCGTCGGTGGCGACCTCCAGGACCTCGCCGAGGGCGACGAGTTCGCCGAGCGTGTTGTAGACGGTCGCGCGGCTGATCTCGGGCAGGTGCCGTGCGGCGCGGGCGTGCACCTCGTCGGCGGTGAGGTGGACGTGTTCGCCGTCGAGGACCTCGGCGACGACCCGGCGCTGCGAGGTCAGGCGCCATCCACGTCCGCGCAGTCGCTCCAGCAGGTCACTCATGGGCACCAGAGTAGGTCACGCTCCGAGATTGGTGCCAGTGTTGACTTGGACAAAGTCCAAGTTAGGATCGAGTCGTCACGACCGGACCACGCGGAGGCTTCTCTCATGACGACCCAGGACGAGCTGCGCCCCACCCTCACCACGGAGGCGGGCGCCCCCGTCGCCGACAACCAGAACACCGAGACGGCGGGGGCCGGGGGCCCGGCGCTCATCCAGGACCAGCTGCTGTTCGAGAAGCTCGCCCACTTCAACCGCGAGCGGATCCCGGAGCGCGTGGTGCACGCGCGCGGCGCGGCGGCCTACGGCACCTTCACGGTGACGGCCGACGTGACGCCCTACACCCGGGCCGGCTTCCTGTCCGGGATCGGCAAGCAGACCGAGGTCTTCCTGCGCTTCTCCACCGTGGCCGGCAACCTCGGCTCCGCCGACGCGGTGCGCGACCCGCGCGGCTTCGCGCTGAAGTTCTACACGGAGGAGGGCAACTACGACCTCGTCGGCAACAACACCCCCGTGTTCTTCATCAAGGACGCGATCAAGTTCCCCGACTTCATCCACACCCAGAAGCGCGACCCGTACACCGGCTCGCAGGAGGCGGACAACGTCTGGGACTTCTGGGGCCTGTCGCCCGAGTCGACCCACCAGGTGACCTGGCTGTTCGGCGACCGCGGGATCCCGGCCTCCTACCGCCACCTCAACGGCTACGGCTCGCACACCTTCCAGTGGCAGAACGAGGCCGGCGAGCACTTCTGGGTCAAGTACCACTTCAAGACCGACCAGGGGATCCGCAACCTCACCCAGGAGGAGGCCAACCGCCTCGCCGGCGAGGACCCGGACAGCCACCAGCGCGACCTGCGCGAGGCGATCGAGCGCGGCGAGTTCCCGACCTGGACCGTGCAGGTGCAGATCATGCCGGCGGCCGATGCGGCCGGCTACCGCTTCAACCCCTTCGACCTGACCAAGGTCTGGCCGCACGCGGACTACCCGCCGATCGAGATCGGCAAGCTGGAGCTCAACCGCAACCCCGACAACGTCTTCGCCGAGGTCGAGCAGTCGATCTTCTCCCCGGCGCACTTCGTGCCCGGTATCGGCCCGTCCCCCGACAAGATGCTCCAGGGCCGCCTGTTCGCGTACGCGGACGCCCACCGCTACCGCGTCGGCATCAACGCCGACCACCTGCCGGTGAACCGCCCGCACGCCACCGTGGCGCGCACCAACGGCCGCGACGGCCACCTGTACGACGGCCGCCACGGCCGCCAGAAGAACTACGAGCCGAACAGCTTCGGCGGCCCGGTCGAGACCGGCCGCCCGCTGTGGGCCGCGACGGCCGTCGCCGGCACGACCGGCAACCACGTGGCGCCCTCGCACGCCGAGGACGACGACTTCGTGCAGGCGGGCAACCTGTACCGGCTCTACTCCGAGGACGAGAAGCAGCGCCTGATCGCGGGTCTGGCCGGCTTCATCGCCAAGGTCTCGGCCGACCGCGAGGACATCGTGGAGCGGGCGGTCGACAACTTCCGCAAGGCCGACGCCGACTACGGGCAGCGGCTGGAGGCGGCCGTGCGGGAGCTGCGCAAGAAGTAGCGGCGACCGGCGGGGAGAAAAGCGGCGGGCCCCTCGACCAGCTCCCACTGGTCGGGGGGCCCGCACCGTCGTTCCCCGCCGGAGCGGACGGGACGGGACGGGGCGGCTGTGCGGCCGTCAGACGCTCAGGCGGCGCAGTGTCTCCTCGTGCAGGAGGCCGTTGCTGGCGACGGCGTCCGCGCCGCCCGGGCCGGGGATGCCGTCCAGGCCGGTGAAGCGGCCGCCGGCCTCCTCGACGATGATGCAGTTGGCGGCCATGTCCCACAGTGACAGCTCGGGTTCGGCGGCGATGTCCACGGCGCCCTCGGCGACCATCATGTAGGACCAGAAGTCGCCGTAGGCGCGGGTGCGCCAGCAGGCCCGGGTGAGGTCGAGGAACGGGTCGAGGCGGCCGCGCTCCTCCCACCCGGAGAGCGAGGAGTAGGAGAAGGAGGCGTCCTCGATCCGGGAGACGCCGGAGACGTGGATGCGGGAGGCCTTGGCGAGGCTGCGGCCCGCGTAGGCGCCGAGGTCCTTGGCGGCCCACCAGCGGCGGCCGATCGCGGGGGCGGAGACGATGCCGACCACCGGGCGCTCGACGCCGTCCGGGCCGTCCTCCAGCAGGGCGATCAGGGTGGCCCAGACCGGGACGCCGCGGATGTAGTTCTTGGTGCCGTCGATCGGGTCGATCACCCAGCGGCGCGGGCCGGAGCCCTGGAGGCCGAACTCCTCGCCGAGGACGGCGTCGCGCGGGCGGGCGCGCTGCAGGACGCCGCGGACGAGCTCCTCGGCGGCCTTGTCGGCGTCGCTGACGGGGGTGAGGTCGGGCTTGGTCTCGATCGCGAGGTCGAGCGCGCGGAAGCGCTCCAGGGTGACCGAGTCGGCCGAGTCGGCGAGGACATGGGCGAGTCGGAGGTCGTCGTGGTAGTCGGCCATGTCCGAAACCCTAGCGATCCCACCCGGATCGGGACAGCCGGGCTCGCGGAGCGGACGGATCCGCGGGTGGATCGGCGGGCGCGGGCGGACCGGCAGGCGGACGGCCGCCGGGGCCGCGGGGACCTGCCGGGTCAGCGGGCGGAGCCGCTGAGCTGGAGGCCGACGACCCCGGCGATCACCAGGGAGATCGAGACCAGCTTGAGCACGGAGGTGGCCTCGTCCAGGAAGACCATCCCGTAGATGGCGGTGCCGGCCGCGCCGATGCCGGTCCACACCGCGTAGGCGGGGCCGACCGGCAGGCTCTTGAGCGAGAGGGTCAGCAGGCCGAAGCTGCCGAGGGCGAACACGCAGAAGCTGATGGTGGGCCAGAGCCTGGTGAAGCCCTCGCTGAGCTTCAGGTTGATCGCGAAGCCGGTCTCCAGCAGGCCGGCCAGGACCACCAGGGCCCATGCCATCGCGTGCCCTTCCTGTCGATCGACGGGTCGGACCGTGCGCCGGCCCGACTTTCCTATGATCGCCAGGCTGGGGCGGTCCGACACCTCGAACGGGACACCGGCCGTGATGAGCCGTGGCCTCGAGGGCAGGCGAAGCCGTCCGCCGGTCAGTCGCCCTCGCGGGCCTCCTTGCTGGCCAGCAGGCGGCGCAGCGAGTAGAGCCGGGCGCCCTCGGCGTGGCCGTCGGCGACCCACGCGTCCAGGGCGCAGTCCGGCTCGTCGTGGCTGCACGCGCGGGGGCAGTCGGCGGTGCCGGGCTCCAGGTCCGGGAAGGCGTGGATGACCCGGGACGGGTCGATGTGGGAGAGGCCGAAGGAGCGGAAGCCCGGGGTGTCGATCACCCAGCCCGGGTCCAGGGCCTTCTTGGAGCCGGGCTTGGCGCCCGGGGGCGGGGGCAGGCGCAGCGCGAGGGCCGACACGGTGGTGTGCCGGCCGCGGCCGGTGACGGCGTTGACGCGGCCGGTCTGCCGCTGGCGGTCCGGGACCAGGGCGTTGACCAGGGTGGTCTTGCCGACGCCGGAGTGGCCGATGAACACCGTGGAGAGTCCGCGCAGGTGCTCGCGCACGGCCTCGGCGCCGGCGGTCTCCAGTTCGTCCCGCCGGGTGACGACGTAGTTGATGCCGAGCGGGGCGTAGGACTCCAGCAGCGGTTCGGCCGGCGCGAGGTCGGACTTGGTGAGCACCAGCAGCGGCTCCATGCCCGCGTCGTAGGCGGCCACCAGGCAGCGGTCGATCAGCCGGGGCCGGGGTTCCGGGTCGGCGAGGGCGGTGACGATGGCGAGCTGCTCGGCGTTGGCGACGACGATCCGCTCGTACGGGTCGTCGTCGTCCGCCGTGCGCCGCAGCACGGAGCTGCGCTCCTCGACCCGGACGATCCGGGCGAGGGTGTCGGTGTCCCCGGAGAGGTCGCCGACGAGGTTGACGACGTCGCCGACGACGACGCCCTTGCGGCCCAGTTCGCGGGCCTTCATCGCGACGACCTCACGTTCCTGTTTCGTCCCCGGGTCGACCAGGCAGGTGAGGCGGCCGCGGTCGACGGTCAGCACCATCGCCTCGGCGGCGTCCTCGTGCTTGGGCCGGATCCGGGTCCGCGGCCGGGAGCCCCGGCGGGCGGGGCGGTTGCGGATGTCGTCCTCGTCGGCGTCCTTGCCGTAGCGGCGCATGGCTCAAGTCTCCGCTCAGGCGTCCGCCGCCGCTTCGCCCAGCAGCTCCGCCCACATGTTCGGGAAGTCGGGCAGGGTCTTGGCGGTGGTGGCCACGTTCTCGATCCGGACGCCGGGCACGGCCAGGCCGATGACGGCGGCGGCGGTGGCCAGGCGGTGGTCCTCGTAGGTGTGGAAGACGCCGCCGTGCAGCGGGCGGGGGCGGATGCGCAGGCCGTCCTCCGTCTCGGTGACGTCGCCGCCGAGGTCGTTGATCTCCTTGGCGAGCGCGGCGAGCCGGTCGGTCTCGTGCAGGCGCAGGTGGGCGATGCCGTAGAGGTGGGACTCGGAGTCGGCGAGCGCGGCGACGGCGGCGATCACCGGGGTGAGCTCGCCGACGTCGTGCAGGTCGGCCTCGATGCCGTGGATGCGGCCGGTGCCGGTGAACTGCAGGCCCTCGTCGGTGAACTCGCAGGCGCCGCCCATCCGGGTGTAGATCTCGCGCAGCTGGTCGCCGGGCTGGGTGGTGTGCTTCGGCCAGTCGCGGACGGTCACGCGGCCGCCGGTGACGAGGGCGGCGGCGAAGAACGGCGCGGCGTTGGAGAGGTCGGGCTCGACGACCAGGTCGCGGCCGATCAGGGCGCCGGGGGTGACCCGCCAGACGTCCTTCTCGCCGCCGTCCTCGGGGGCGTCGACCTGGGCGCCGGCCAGGCGCAGCATCTCGACCGTCATCCGGATGTGCGGCAGCGACGGGACCGGGCCGCCGACGTGCCGGACCTCGACGCCGTGGTTGTAGCGGGCGCCGGACAGGAGCAGGGCCGAGACGAACTGGGACGACGACGAGGCGTCGAGCTCGACCGGGCCGCCGTCGAGGGCGCCGGTGCCGTGCACGGTGAGCGGGAAGGCGCCGCGACCGCCGTCGTCGATGCGGGCGCCGAGGGCGCGCAGGGCGTTGATCACGCCGTGCTGGGGGCGCTCGTAGCTGCGCGGGTCGCCGTCGAAGTGGACGGGGCCGTCGGCGAGGACGGCGAGCGGGGGCAGGAAGCGCATGACGGTGCCGGCGTTGCCGACGTCGATGGACGCCGGGCCGCGCAGGGCGGGGGTGGGGATGACGCGCCAGGCCTCGCCGCCGCCGGTGCCGCCGGAGTCGTTGTTGACCTTCTCCTCGATGCCGACGCCGAGGGCGCGCAGGCCGTCGGCCATCAGCTGGGAGTCGCGGCTGCGCAGGGGGCGGCGAACCCAGCCGGGCTCGTCGGCGAGTGCCGCCAGCACCAGGGCCCGGTTGGTGACCGACTTGGAGCCGGGGATGGTGACGGTGGCGTCAACGGGGGTGGTCGCGACGGGGGCGGGCCACAGGGTCTCGGTCATGGGGGCCAGTTTAGGTGCCGTACCGGAACGACCCCCGCGCCGACCGCATGCCGGGACTGTGGGGGTTCAGTGCAGGGGCAGGAGCAGCCAGCTCGCACCGAGCGCGAGGGAGGTGAGGGCGATGACGAGGAAGACGGTGACCCAGGCGAGACCGGGCACGTGGGTGAGACGGGCGAGCTGGTCGGCGTCGGAGTCGCGGGCCCAGCCGGTGCGGCGCTGGTGCTGGAGTTCCAGGACCGGGCGGACGGAGCCGAACAGCAGGAACCAGCAGCCGAGGTAGGCGAAGCCGGCCTGGACCTGGGCGCTGCCGAACCAGGAGACGAGGAAGAAGGCGCCGCCGGCGACGAGCACGGTGAACAGGCCGTAGGCGTTGCGGACGCGGATCAGCAGGGCGAGCAGCAGCGCGATCGCGAGCCACAGCAGCAGGGTGATGCGGTCGGCGGCGAGCAGGGCCGCGCAGCCGAGGCCGAGCAGGGCGGGGGCGCTGTAGCCGGCGGCGGCGGTGAGGACCATGCCGGGGCCGGTGGGGCGGCCGTAGGAGAGGGTGAGGCCGGAGGTGTCGGAGTGCAGGCGGATGCCGGCGAGTCTGCGGCCGGTGGCGAGGGCGGCGAGGCCGTGGCCGCCCTCGTGGGCGATGGTCACCGCGTTGCGGGTGACGTGCCACAGCGGGCGGGCGAGGACGGCGAGCAGGGCGACGGCGCCGGTGGCGAGGACCAGCCAGCCGGGTGGGGCGGGCTGGGCGCCGCTGACCCGGTCCCACAGGTCGCCGAGGTTCTGTCCGGTGGTCGGATTCGTGGTCATGGCGCTGCTTCGCCTCCGTTCGCTGCACTGGGCCGTTCGGGGCAGCCTCCCATGCGGGGACGGGCGGGCGGGAGCGGGTGGTTCTGTTCGTGGGATGAGGAAGTGGTGAGGACGGGCGGCATGGCAGGCTGGCCCGCATGTGCGGTCGCTTCGCCTCCAGCAGCAAGCCCGAGGACCTCGTCGAGATCTTCGGGATCGAGCAGTGGGACCCGGCGGAGACCCTCGCGCCGAACTGGAACGTGGCGCCGACGAACAGCGCGTTCGTGGTGCTGGAGCGGATGTCCGGGGAGCGGGCGCGGGCGGTGCGCCAGCTGCGGGTGCTGCGCTGGGGGCTGGTGCCGCAGTGGTCGGACTCGGCCGGGACGGCCGTGAAGATGATCAATGCCCGGGCGGACACCGTGCACGAGAAGCCCTCGTACCGGCAGGCCTTCGCGTCGCGGCGGTGCATCCTGCCGGTGGACGGCTACTACGAGTGGCAGACGGTGCCCGCCGAGCGCGGCAAGCCGCGCAAGAAGCCGTTCTTCGTCTCCCGGGTGGACGGCGCCCCGCTGGCGCTGGCCGGTCTGTACGAGTTCTGGCGCAACCGGGCGGTGCCGGCCGGGCACCCGGAGGCCTGGCTGGTGACGTTCACGGTCGTCACGACGGACGCGGAGGAACTGCTCGCACCGATCCACGAGCGGATGCCGCTGTTCCTCGACCCGTCCTCCTTCGACGAGTGGCTGGACCCGGCGCTGAGCGACCCGGACGAGCTGCGCCGGCTGCTGATACCCCCGCCGCCCGGCGCGCTGCGGGCCACCCCGGTGTCGCCGGCGGTGGGCAGCATCCGCAACAACGGCCCGGAGCTCAAGGAACCGTGGGCCGAGGTCGAGTACGAGACCACGCTGTTCTGACTCCGTGCCGAAGCCTTCTGGAGCCGCTGTGACGACCACCGAACTCGTCCCCACCGAGGCCGGGGACGCCCGGATCACCTACCACCGGGCGGCCGCGCCGAAGGCGCTGCTGGCGCTCGGGCACGGCGCGGGCGGCGGGATCGAGGCGCGGGACCTCGTGGCGCTGGCCGCGGCGCTGCCGCCGCGCGGGATCACCGTGGCGCTGGTGGAGCAGCCGTGGCGGGTGGCCGGGAAGAAGCTCGGCCCGGCGCCGCGGACGCTGGACCTCGGCTGGACGCCGGTGGCCGGGCGGCTGGCCGGGCAGGGGTTGCCGCTGGTGGTCGGCGGGCGCAGCGCCGGGGCGCGGGTGGCGTGCCGGACGGGCGCGGCGGCCGGGGCGGTGGGCGTGGTGGCGCTGGCGTTCCCGCTGCACCCGCCGGGCAGGCCGGAGAGGAGCCGGGCGCAGGAGCTGCTGGAGTCGGGGCTGCCGACGCTGGTGGTGCAGAGCGCGGCTGATCCGTTCGGCGGGCCCGCGGAGTTCCCGGAGCTGCCGGAGGGGCACGTGCTGGTGCCGGTGCCGTACGGCAGTCACGGCTTCGAGGTGCCGAAACGGGCGCCGGTGGGCCAGGACGAGGTGCTTGAGCTGATCTGCCGGGCGGTCGGGGACTGGACGCTCGGGCTGCTGTGACCGCCGGACCGGCTGTGAGCTGGGGTTTCCCGTCGCTCACGGCGTCGCTCGCCCGTGCGGGTGAAAGCCCGGCGCGGGCGGGAATGCGGGCGGGGGGCCTGTGGTTGACACCCTCGTCAGCAGATTACCGGTGAGAGGCAGGGCAGATGGGTTCGATCGCGTGCCCGGAGCGGCCGGAGGAGCGCGAGGCCGCCACGGCGTTCGCTCCCGCCTGGTCCGACTGGATTGTCGCGGGCGAGAAGCCCGTCAGCCCGATATCCTCCATTTCGGGGCGGCCCGCCGTGGGCCGTGCCCGCCATGCCGAGGAGGTGGGTCCGGTCGTCGGGACCGAGCACGAGGCCGAACCCGGCCGTGGCCCGGATGAGGGCCGGCCCGAGGGTGGGGCGCTCACCGGTGAGGAGCTGGCCGAGGCGATCGGTGAGGACACCTTCCGGGTGTCGACCGAGGAGACCGAGGAGGCCCGGCGGGAGCGCTTCGAGCGCGACGCCCTGGGCTACCTGGATCCGATGTACTCGGCCGCCCTGCGCATGACGCGCAACCCGGCCGACGCGGAGGACCTGCTCCAGGAGGCGTTCGCCAAGGCGTACGCGTCGTTCCACCAGTTCCGCGAGGGCACGAACCTCAAGGCCTGGCTGTACCGCATCCTCACCAACACCTTCATCAACTCGTACCGCAAGAAGCAGCGGGAGCCCCAGCGCACCGCGGCCGAGGAGATCGAGGACTGGCAGCTGGCGCGCGCCGAGTCGCACATGTCGACGGGGCTGCGCTCGGCCGAGACCCAGGCGCTGGACCACCTCCCCGACAGCGACGTGAAGGACGCCCTCCAGGCCATTCCCGAGGAATTCCGGATCGCCGTGTATCTCGCGGACGTGGAAGGCTTTGCGTACAAGGAGATCGCGGACATCATGGGTACTCCCATCGGTACGGTGATGTCCCGGCTGCACCGCGGCCGCCGTCAGCTGCGCGGCATGCTGGAGGATTACGCCCGTGAGCGCGGGCTGGTCCCGGCCGGCAGCGGAGCAGGGCAGGAAGCGAAGGGCTCGGGCTCATGAGCTGCGGCGATCCGCACGACACCGAGTGTGGCGAGGTCCTCGACCACCTCTACGAATTCCTCGACAACGAGATGGCCGAGGGCGACTGCGCAAAGTTGCGCGTGCACTTCGAGGAGTGCTCGCCCTGCCTTCGGCAGTACGGCCTGGAGCAGGCGATCAAGGCGTTGATCAAGCGCTCCTGCGGCTGCGAGGAGACCCCGGCCGACCTGCGCAGCAAGGTCCTGGCCAGGATCGACTCGATCCGCTCCGGGCAGCGCTCCGGAGAGCAGGTCGTGGTGGCCGTCGAGACCACGGTCGAGATCCACGCCGAGGACGCGCGGCCGGCCCCGGAGGCGGGCGACGACGCGCGGCAGCCGGGCGTGCGCCCCGGTGCGCCGGTCGAGGCGGGCGCCCAGGCGGAGTAACCGGCCGGGCCCGCCGGCGAGGGCGGGCCGAGCGGTCCGGACACGGAGTTCAGCGGCCCCGGGAGCGTGTGCTCCCGGGGCCGCTCCCGTGCTGCCTGCGTGCGCCCCTCACTCGTTCGAGTGAGTTGGCGGTGTGCCAGCTGCGGTATCGCGCGATCACGCGTCCCCGTGCCCGACGAGCGGCCTATCCTGACGGACACTCACCGCCGGTCCACCCGGCGCGCTGAGCGCGGAGCGGGCCAGGACGGCGGGGAGGTCGAGATCGCTACCGACAGGAGAGGCGCGGCCCTGCCGGAGGGCGCGACGCGGTACCTCGTGGCCGTTCCGGTGGCGGCGCTCTGCTGCCTGCTGCCGCTGCTGCCGGCCGCGGCCCTGCCCGGGATGCCGCGCTGGCTCGGCTCCCCGGTGGACTGGCCCAAGGTCGGGCTGCTCGGCTTCCTGCACGGCTGCTGGGAATCGCTGGCCCAGGGTCTGCCCACGCCCTGCCAGCGGCTGGTGCGCCGGCTGCTGCGCCGCCCGCTGCCGGCCGAGCGGGCGCCCGTGCGACCCGGGGCGAACGCGTTCTTCCCGGTGCTGTTCGCCGGTGTGCTGATGCTGCCGCCGGCCGCCGCCGCGCTCGTCGCGGTGCCGGCCGCGCTGCTCGGCGGCCCGGGCGGGCGGCACGACCGGGAGCGGCAGTTGTGGAACGGCTCCCAGCTCGCGCTGAGCGCCTTCGCCGGGTCGGCCGCCTTCCACCTGCTGCGCGGCCCGCAACTGCTCCTCGGCTCCCGCTTCCCGGCCGCGCTGCTGCCCGGCTTCGCCGCCCTCTCCGCGTTCTGCCTGGTCAACGGGGCGTTGGTGGGCGTCATGCTGATGCTCAGCGAGGGGAGCCGGGCCGACGTCCTGCTGCGCGGGGTGTGCACGGTGTGCGGGCTGCCGGTGCTGGTGCACGCCGCCGGCGGGCTCATGGTCGCCGTCCTGTGGCAGGGCCCCTACGGCGCGTTCGCGGCGTTGCTCGCGCTGCTGCCGCTGTCGATCTCGGCGTGGGTGTTCGCCCAGGGGCACCGCGAGCGCGACGCCCACCAGGCGACCGTCCAGGCGCTCGTGCAGGCCGTCGAGATCAAGGACGCCTACACCCGCGGGCACAGCGAGCGGGTGGGCCGGGCCGCCGTGCTGATCGCCGGTCAGCTGGGCATGGAGGCCGAGCGGCTGCGCACCCTGCGCTTCGCCGCGATCCTGCACGACGTCGGCAAGCTCGGCGTGGCCACCGAGCTGCTCCGCAGAAACGGTCCCCTCACCGAGGCCGAGCGGCGGGCCGTCGAGGTCCACCCGGTGTACGGGTACGAGCTGGTGCGCGGCATCGCGTTCCTCGGCGAGGCGCACGCCGGGATCCTGCACCACCACGAGCGGATGGACGGGCGCGGCTACCCCGGCGGCCTCGCCGGCGAGCAGATCCCCGAGTTCGCCCGGATCATCTCCGTCGCCGACGCCTTCGACTCGATGACCTCCACCCGCTCCTACCGGCGCGGGCGGCCCGTCGCCGAGGCCGTCGCCGAGCTGGAGCGGTGCTCGGGCAGCCAGTTCGACCCGGTGATGGTCCGCGCGCTGATCAGCGCGCTCGCCGTCCACGACTGGCAGCCGGTGCTGCCCGCCCCCTCCGAGGCGTGCCTGCGGGCCGTCCCGGACATCCCGCTCGGTGTGCCGGAGCCCGTCCGGGCCGGGCGGGGCCGGGTGCCCGCCCAGGGCGGGACCGTCCCCACGGTCGGGCAGCCGTGACCGCGGCGGGGCGGCAGGGCCGGTGGGAGGTGTGCGCCGTGCGCGCGGCGGCGGCCGGGCTGCTGGCCGTCGCGCTGGCGGCGGTCGTGGTGCGCGGGGTCGAGCAGCCCCGGGTCGCACTCGCCTTCACCGCGCTGATCGGGCTCGGTGAGTGCGTCCGGATCACTCTTCCGGGCGACCGCGAGCAGGCGCCCATCGGCGCGGCCGGCGCGCTGGCGTACGCCCTGCTCGGGCCGTTGCGCGGGCTGCCGACCGCGCACGGCACGCTCCAGGTCGTCGCGGTCACCGGCGTCGGCCTGCTGCTCGCCTGGCTGCCCGGGCTCGCCCTGCCGCACCCGGGGCGCCCGCACCGGCGCCCGCCCTGGGCCGACCCCGTCCGGCGCGACAGCGCCGCCCGCCGGCTGCTCGGCGTCGGGTTCGCCGCCGCCGTCTTCCAGCCCCTCTACAACAGCGGCCTGGTCGACAGCTTCTCGCCGGAGGGCCCGGCGTACGGGGTGTTCCTGACCGCCGTCGCCGCGCTGGCCGCGCTCTGCGACGCCACCCTCGCGGCTTTGCTGCGCCCCGACCGGGCACGCCCCCGGGGCCCGAAGGCGGCCCCCGGGAGCGGGCTGCGGTTCTCGGCGGCGCTGGAGGACGAGCTGCGCTCGCTGTTCGGGATCGGCTCGGCGATCGTCGCCACCGGGATGCTGGTCAGCCTGGCGGCCGGCGAGGTCGGGCTGTGGGCGCTGCCGCTGTTCTGCGCCCCGCTGCTGCTCGCCCAGGTGTCGTTCCGGCGCGCCGCGGCCGTCCGCGCCACCACCGGGCAGACCATCGCCAGCCTCGCCCGCGCCACCGAGGTGGCCGGCTACACCCCGCACGGGCACGCCCGGCGGGTCGCCGACACGGCGTGCGCGCTCGGCCGCGAGCTGGGGCTCGGCACCCGCGAACTCGCCCTGCTGGAGTACGCGGCACTGATGCACGACGTCGGTCAGCTGTCGTTGGTCGAGCCGGTGCCGGACGGCGCGACCGCCTTGCTGCCCTGCGCGGAACAGCAGCGCATCGCCCGCCTCGGCAGCGAGGTGATCAGTCGCACCGGGGTGCCCCGGCAGGTCGCGGAGCAGGTCGCCCGGCTCGCCGACCCCTTCCCCGGTCCGGCCGGCGGCGACGGCTCGGTGCCGCTGGCGGCCCGCATCATCCGGGTGGCCAACGCCCACGACGACCTGTTGACGGCCGCCCGCGGGCGTGGCGTCGGCGAGGCGGTGGGGCGGCTGGAGGCGTTGGAGGTGCTGCGCCTGGGCCGCGGGCGGGTGTACGACGCCCGGGTCGTCGACGCCCTGGCCCGCGTCGGCGGCCAGGCCCGGGGCTGAGCGCCGGCCGTCTGCCGCCCGGCGTGTCACCGGTGGGGCAGGGGCGGCCGCAAGCGGGCCGGAGCCGCGGCGCGGGCTCCGCGCCCCGGGGTTGAGGTGCGGCGGCGGGGCGGGCAGGCTGGGTAGGGGCGGGCCCAGGCCCCGCTCCAACCCCGGCCGTGGGGAGCGCGCTCGGGGGCGGGCGTGGTTGGATGCGGTCGTAGCGTGGAACACCGACCCGGGGCACCGGGCCCGGCCCCCGAAGAAGACGCCTCCGTTTTCTGAACTCGGGGCGCGGGAGCGGCGGTACGGGACTTGAGCGGACGACGACGGCAGGGACGAACGTGAGGATCTTCCACCGGGCACGGCACCGGCCGTCCGCCACCTGGCGGCAGACGACCGACCGGGCCTTCACGCTGATCGGCGACGGCCGCTACGAGGATGCCGGCGCGCTGCTGGTGATGGCCGCCGACCTGGAGCCCTGGCTCTCCGACTCCTGGTTCAACCTGGCCCTGCTGCACAAGTTCCGCCGGGACTGGGAGCAGGCCCGCTCGGCCGGCCTGCGGGCCGTCGCGCTGCTGGACCGCGAACAGGGCGCCCCCGACTGGTGGAACCTCGGCATCACCGCGACCGCCCTGCAGGACTGGCCGCTGGCCCGCCGCGCCTGGCAGGCGTACGGGCTGAAGCTGCCCGGCGGCCCCGGCGGGCAGCCGGACGGCCCGGTCAGCCTGGACCTCGGGACGACGCCGGTGCGGCTGTCCCCGGACGGCGAGTCCGAGGTGGTCTGGGGCCGCCGGCTGGACCCGGCCCGCATCGAGGTGCTGTCGATCCCGCTGCCGTCCTCCGGCCGCCGCTGGGGCGAGGTGGTGCTGCACGACGGCGCCCCGCACGGCGAGCGGGTCACGGACGGGATCGCCTACCCGGTGTTCGACGAGATCGAGCTGTGGGCGCCGTCCCCGGTGCCGACGTACGTCGTGCTGCTCCAGGCGGCCACGGCGGGGGACCGCGACGCGTTGGAGCGGCTGGTCGCGGACGCGGGCTACGCGGCGGAGGACTGGACGTCCTCGGTGCGGCTGCTGTGCCGGGCGTGCTCGGAGAGCCGGATGGCCGCGGACGACGGCCACACCGCGCACCACGACCCGCACGACGACGGCGACGCCGCGCACCCCGGCCACCTGAGCCACCTCAGCCAGGGCGGGGCGGCCGGGATGTCGTGGCTGGTGGAGCGGGAGTGCGGGATCGCCGCCCCCGCGCACCTGGTGCGCACGCTGCTGGACCGCTGGGTCTCGGCTGCCCCCGGGAGCAGGGCTTACCGGGATCTCGAAGAAGTCTGCTGAGTACCCTGGTGCGGTACGCGTAGACCTACGGAAGCGGAAGACATGGCGGAGCAGCACGACCACGAGCACGAGCACGACGTGGAGGGGACGGCACCCGAGGCCCCCGTGAAGGTGATCGGTGAGGAGCCCGACCTCACCAAGGGCACCGCGCGTCCGATCACCGTCGTGGGCAACCCGGTGCTGCACCGCGAGGTCAAGGACGTCACCGCGTTCGACGGTGAGCTGTCGGCCCTGATCGACGACATGTTCCAGTCGATGTACGCGGCCGAGGGCGTGGGCCTCGCGGCCAACCAGATCGGCGTGGACCTGAAGGTCTTCGTCTACGACTGCCCCGACGACGAGGGCGTGCGCCACATCGGCCACGTGATCAACCCGAAGCTGGAGGAGTACCCGGCCGACCGCCGCCGCGTGCTCGACGACGGCAACGAGGGCTGCCTGTCGGTGCCGACCGCGTACGCCGAGCTGCCGCGCCCGGACTACGCGGCCGTGACCGGTGTGGACAAGGACGGCAACCCGATCCGCGTCGAGGGCACCGGCTTCTTCGCCCGCTGCCTGCAGCACGAGACCGACCACCTGTACGGGTTCCTCTACATCGACAAGCTGTCCAAGCGCGACCGCAAGGACGCCCTGCGGCAGATGGCCGAGGGGACGCCGAAGTACGCGACCGTGCCGAACGCGTAACGGCTGATCGCGAGTTGAAGGCCGGTGCGGGTCGTCCGCACCGGCCTTCGGGCTGTTCGGGGGCTACTGCTGGACGAGGAGCCACTCGGGGCCGTAGGTGAAGCGGGGCTCGTCGCTGAGCTTGACGCTCACGATCTGCTGCGCCGTGCCGCGCATCTGGAACATCAGGCCGATCGCGGTGTTGATCGCGGACGCGTCGACGTTCCAGGCGTGTTCGAGGGCGCGCAGCATGTCGCTGTACTGCTGGTTGAAGGTGTTCAGGTGCCCGGCGGTGTCCTGGTCGGGCGAGTTGGGGCCGCCCGTGCGGGGCCAGCCGCCCTCGGGCACCCGGGCGACCGGGAAGGTGTCCGGCAGCGGGACGTCGGCGCCGGTGAACTCCCACTTCTGCGACATGTCGTTGTAGACGAGCTTCTTGCCGACGGCGAGCTCCTTGAAGGCGTAGTAGTGGGCGAGTTCGCCCGGGACGCTGGGGAAGGGGTCCTCCGGGGAGGCCGTGGTCCCCTCGCCCTGCGTCTGGATGACGTGGATCGCCTCCAACACGTCGTCGATGGTGCTCATCGGGTTGATGACGCGGTTCCCGATCGAGGTGTTCACCTGCTTCTGACCGGTGATGAGGTGGGCGTACTTGGGGAAGACGTCGGCGATGCGCTGGTAGAAGGCGCCGATCGTGTTGCCGTCGACAGCGAAGGCGAGCGGGTTCTCGGGCTTCTCGATGTCGGAGAAGAGCTTGGCCGAGTCGCGGGTCAACCCGCTGAGGTAGACCACCAGCCCGGGGTTGACGCCACCGGGAAGCTCGCCCGGGTACTTGGGGACGGCGAGGTCGTCGGTGAGGACGACAGTGCCGCCGATGCTGGTGAGCATGTTGCAGACCAGTCCGAAATGCGCCATCTCGTCAAGGATGATGTCGTGGATGGTCTGGCGGACGGGCTTGGTGTTGTCGGGGTCCGTGATCGACCAGAGGGCGGTGGCGTACGGCGGGATGGTGGCGAGCTCCAGCAGGATCGCGTGCTGGAGGGCGTCCTTGAGCTCCTGTTCGGTCCAGTCCTCCTCCGCCATGCTCATGAGCTGGACGATGCCGTCGCCCGCGTAGTCCAGAACCGTGGCCATGGGTGCCCCTTTCGTTCGGCTGTCCGCCGGACCGTAGTCGGGGAATGGTTGTGCGCATGCGTGTGATGCCGGTGTGGCCTGGGAGTTCATCCGGACGGGCGGCGCGCGCGGGCGGGGGAGTCAGGGTGGCCGCCAAGATCATCGGCCGGTGGCGCCGGGGTCGTTCGGAGCGACAGTTACAGCGGGCAGGGCGGTGATTGCGTCGAGGTGGCCGGCGGTGTGACCGGTGTCGTGCCCGTCCGTGACTCGAAGGATCCGGACGGGCCGGCTCTGCTCTTCCCGGCTGATGCTTGGTCCTCATTCCTCGCCGGGGTCAAGGGCGGGGAGTTTTCGACCGAATGATCAAACAGAGAGGTGCCCCGCACGGGCTGTGGCCGTGCGGGGCACCTCTCTCGTATCTGCGGGCTCAGAAGTCGTCGTCGAAGGAGACCGAACCCTCGACGGCGACCTGGTAGGCGGAGACCCGGCGCTCGAAGAAGTTGGTCAGCTCCTGGACGTTCTGCAGCTCCATGAAGCCGAACGGGTTGGTGGACCCGTACCGGATCGGCAGGCCGAGGCGGGCCAGGCGCTGGTCGGCCACGGCCTCCAGGTACTGGCGCATGGAGTCGGTGTTCATGCCGGCGAGACCATCGCCGCACAGGTCCTGGGCGAACTGGAGCTCGGCCTCGACGGCCTCCTCCAGCATCTCCGTGACCTGCTTGGCCATCTCGTCGTCGAAGAGGTCGGGCTCCTCCTCGCGGACGGTGTCCACGACCGACATCGCGAAGTCCATGTGCATGGACTCGTCGCGGAACACCCAGTTGGTGCCGGTGGCGAGACCGTGCAGCAGACCGCGGCTCCGGAACCAGTACACGTACGCGAACGCGCCGTAGAAGAACAGGCCCTCGACACACGCGGCGAAGCAGATCAGGTTCAGGAGGAACGCGCGGCGGTCCTCCTTGGTCTGCAGCGAGTCGATGTGGTCGACCGCGTTCATGTACTTGAAGCAGAACTTGGCCTTCTGCGCGATGGAGGGGATGTTCTCCACCGCGGCGAACGCGGCCGCGCGGTCCTCGGGGTCGGGGAGGTAGGTGTCGAGCAGCGTCAGGTAGAACTGCACATGCACGGCCTCCTCGAACAGCTGCCGCGACAGGTACAGCCGCGCCTCCGGCGAGTTGATGTGCTTGTAGAGGCTCAGCACGACGTTGTTCGCGACGATCGAGTCGCCCGTCGCGAAGAACGCGACCAGTCGGCCGATCAGGTGGCGCTCGCCCTCGCTCAGCTTCGCCAGGTCGGCGACGTCGGAGTGCAGGTCCACCTCCTCCACCGTCCAGGTGTTCTTGATCGCGTCCCGGTACCGGTCGTAGAACGACGGGTAGCGCATCGGGCGCAGGGTCAGCTCGAAGCCGGGGTCGAGCAGCATCTTGCGGTCTTCGGGGGTGCTCACTGGCAGGCCTCGCAGGACTCGGGGTTCTCCAGGGAGCAGGCGATGGCGGCTTCCTGCTCCGGGGTGAGGGTGGCAACGGGGACGGGCGCGGCAGCACGGGCGGTACCCGACGCGGCCTGGGCGATCCGGGTCGCCGGGCGCGAGCGCAGGTAGTAGGTGGTCTTCAGACCGACCTTCCACGCGTACGCGTACATCGAGCTGAGCTTGCCGATGGTCGGCGCGGCCATGAACAGGTTGAGCGACTGGCTCTGGTCGATGTACGGCATGCGGGCCGCGGCCAGGTCGATCAGCGCGCGCTGGGGCAGCTCCCAGGCCGTCCGGTAGAGCGAACGGACCTCGGCCGGCAGCCAGTTGAAGTCCTGGACGGACCCGTTGGAGTCGCGCAGCGCGTCCCGGGTCTGCTGGTCCCAGACGCCGAGCTCCTTGAGCTCGCGCACCAGGTACGGGTTGACCTGGAGGAACTCACCGGAGAGGGTCTCGCGCTTGAACAGGTTGGACACCTGCGGCTCGATGCACTCGTACACACCGGCGATCGACGCGATGGTCGCGGTCGGCGCGATGGCCAGCAGCAGCGAGTTGCGCAGGCCGGTCTCGGCGATGCGGGCGCGCAGGGCCGTCCAGCGGTCGGCCCACTGCGGCGCGGCGGAAGGGAAATGGTCGATGTGCAGCTCGCCACGCGCGGCGCGGGTCTCGCCGTAGGCCTCGTGGCGGCCCAGCTGCTCGGCCAGGTCGGCGGAGCGCTCGTAGGCGGTGAGCATGATGCGCTCGGCGATCAGCGTGGACAGCTGCTTCGCCTCCGCGGAGTCGAAGCCGATCCGCAGCTTGAAGAAGACGTCCTGCAGGCCCATCACGCCGAGGCCGACCGGCCGCCAGCGGGAGTTGGAGGCGCCGGCCTCGACCGTCGGGTAGAAGTTGATGTCCACCACGCGGTCGAGGAAGGTGACGGCGGTGCGCACGGTGGCGTCCAGCCGCTCCCAGTCCATCGCGCCGAGAAGGTCCGCAGCGGTGGCCCCGGCGGCGACGTGCGCGCCGAGGTTGACCGAGCCGAGGTTGCAGACGGCGGTCTCGGAGTCGTCCGTGACCTCCAGGATCTCGGTGCACAGGTTGGACGAGTGCACCGTGCGGCCCGGCAGCGCGGTCTGGTTGGCGGCGCGGTTGGAGGCGTCCTTGAAGGTCATCCAGCCGTTGCCGGTCTGCGCCAGGGTGCGCATCATGCGGGCGTACAGGGTCTGCGCCGGGATCGTCCGGACGGCCTTGCCGGCCTGCTCGGCCTTGCGGTAGGCCTCGTCGAACTCCTCGCCCCACAGGTCGACGAGCTCGGGCACGTCGGCGGGGGAGAACAGCGACCAGTCCGCGTTGGCGTTGACCCGGCGCATGAACTCGTCCGGGATCCAGTGCGCCAGGTTGAGGTTGTGGGTGCGGCGCGCCTCCTCACCGGTGTTGTCGCGCAGCTCCAGGAACTCCTCGATGTCGGCGTGCCAGGTCTCCAGGTAGACGCAGGCCGCGCCCTTGCGGCGGCCGCCCTGGTTGACCGCGGCGACCGAGGAGTCGAGGGTGCGCAGGAACGGGACGATGCCGTTGGACTTGCCGTTGGTGCCGCGGATCAGGCTGCCGCGCGAGCGGATGCGCGAGTAGGACAGGCCGATGCCGCCGGCGTGCTTGGACAGCCGGGCGATCTGCGCGTAGCGGTTGTAGATCGAGTCGAGGTTGTCCAGCGGCGAGTCGAGCAGGTAGCAGCTCGACATCTGCGGGTGCCGGGTGCCGGAGTTGAACAGGGTCGGCGAGGAGGTCAGGTACTCCAGGCGGCTCATCAGGCCGTACAGCTCGGCGACCTCGCGCACCGACTGCTCGCTGTCGCCGACCGCCAGGCCGCAGGCGACACGGAGCAGGAAGTGCTGAGGGGTCTCGACGACCTTCCGGGTGATCGGGTGGCGCAGCAGGTAGCGGGACTGCACGGTGCGCAGGCCGAAGTACTCGAAGCGGTCGTCGCCCTGGGGGTCGATCAGGGCGTCGAGGGCGGCGGCGTGCTTGGCGACGAACGCGGCGGTGGTGTCGCCGATGAGGCCCTCGGCGTGGCCGACGGCGACGGAGGCGGCGAAGGAGACGGCGCCCTGGCTGCCGGCCTCGTCGACGATCTCCAGGGCGAGCAGGCGGGCGGCCAGCTTCGAGTACTGGGGGTCCTCGGCGATCATCGACGCGGCGGCGTCCACGGCCAGTCCGCGCAGCTCGGCGAAGTCCGAGCCGGCGTGGCGCCCGCGCAGCGCGGCGGCGGCGACGTGACCGGGGTCCACCTGGGGGAGATCGGCGCTGCGGTCGGTGAGGAGTCGCAGGAGCGCGCCGCCGGGGTCGGAGACCGTGGGGTCGGCGGGGGCGGAGCCGGAGCCCTGGGCGGGCAGGGTTGCTGAGGCAGCGATGGTCAAGGCGCTCTCTCCTGGCGGCGATCGGCGGCGGTGATCGGGGTGCCGGGCCGTTCGGGGCAGGGGCGCACGCGCGCGGGCGCACATGGGCGCGTCGCGCGACGGTGTCATCCCCGGCCCGCCCGCGAGGCCCGGAAGGTACTACTGGTGCTGCCGGCCTCTGCGGGAGGGCCTCTGCACACCGTCGGCAGGTACTCGGACTCGCGGGCACGGCTCGGTTGAGCCGCCCGCACACCGCTGCGGGGCAGTCCCGGACTCGCACCGGGTTCCCCTGCGTCGACAGCAGGGATGAGCATACATCTAGTGTCGGGAATCCGATGCAGCCCCACATGTAGTGTCGCGCGGCACAGTTAATCGAGCTGGCGTGCGATAAACTGCTCAGGTCGGGGGGTGCCATTCCTGCCCTGTGCGGGTGTCGCACGGGCGCATCCGCACCTGCAGCGCGCCGCCCGCGGCGGCTCCCGGAGCCGTCCCCGAAGCCGTCCCCGAAGGGGCCCCCGGGTTCGTCGGGTTTTCGACGCAGCGCCCGGTGTCCTGGTTCGCGAGCTGCCCCGTCGGGGTCACCCGCCAGCGCTGGTCGGGCCGGGAGGTGCAGGCGGTGAGGACCGGGAAGCCGATGGCGGGGTCCTCGACGCAGCGTCCGGACTGGCCGATCGAGCCGTCGTCCGCCATCGTCCAGGTCTGGGCCGCAGAGCCGTCACAGGTGCCCGCGCCGACCGCGGCCGGGTCGCCGTTCACCCGGCTGTCCAGGCACAGGCCCGGCAGGGCCGAGGTGATCGCGCCGCTGGGCTGGCCGGCGGCCGCCTGGAACGAGAACGAGTCGCTGCCGAGCCCGGCGCCGCCGTCCCAGATCTCGAACCCGGCCTGGACGGCGCACAGGTAGGAACCGGCCGGGACGTAGCCGCGCTGGACGGCGTCGCGGGTGAAGGCCCGCAGGTCCAGGTCGGTGACGGAGGACGTGCTGGTGGCCATCGCGTAGGTGATCAGCGTGTGGCTGCTGGTCTTCGGCGCCTGGTACACGCGGTAGGAGGTGCCGCCGGCCTGGAGCTCGCCGGCCTCGTCGCCGAACGGGGACTTGCCGTTGCCGCGCAGCCAGATCATCAGCTCGGCGCTCTCGGTGAACGAGCAGCTGGTGCGGCTGTTGCTGTACCAGATGTCGTACGAGGCGTTGTAGACGCCGGAGTCGATCTGGGTGGTGTGCCAACTGCTGGTCGCGTAACGCAGGTTGCTGACGGGGATGGGCAGCGGTCCGGTGCCGGGCTGGAACTGGGTGCTGATGTGCGGGTAGGCGCCGGGGCCGCGGCCGGGGTCGGTCAGGCTGGCCGGGCCGATGCCGCTGCGGGTGACCTTGAAGCCGGTGGCGCCGTCGGTGCTGCTGATGCACAGGCCGCCGGTGGCGTTCCACTCGTTGGGGTTGATCAGGTAGCGGCCGGAGTCGACGGCCTGCGAGGGGTAACGGTTCTGCGCGGTGGAGCAGAGCTCGCCGGCGGTGGCGGCGGGCAGCGGGGTGACCACCGGGGCGCCCTTGGCGGGCCTGGCGGGCTCCTGATGGTCCCGGGGGAGCAGCAGGGCGCACAGGACCAGCACGATGACGGCGGCCGGCGCGAGCGCCCACCACGGGCGCCGGCCGACGTGCCCGGCTCCGGGCATGGCGGGGTTGGTCACGGGGTTCTCGCCTCCCTGCTGCTGCGTGGTCGTACGGTCCGTCGGTCGGGCCTGGGGCGCGCTCACCCGGCGGGGGTGGAGCTCGACCGCGGCCGGGTGGCGGTGGCGGTCGGCTTCCGGGCCGGGACGCTGGGCCTGGCGGTGGCCGACGGGGAGGCCGACGGCGACGGGTCGGGCGCCGGGGAGGGCGCCGGGGGAGGCGGCGGTGCGACGGTCAGGGCCGGCACGGAGCGGACGGTCCACGGCGTGTTGTAGCGGGGCGCGGAGACCCCGGCGGCGTACGCCTGGGAGGCCGCTTCGGACGCGGCGACCCGCCAGTCGACCTCCTTGCGCGCCTCGTACCAGATCACGCCGATGATGTCCGGGTGCTGGGGGAGCTCCGAGAACATCTCGGTGATCCACTGCGCCTTGAGCCCGGAGGTGTCGGTGGCCCCGGTCTCGGTGATCACCACGGGCTTCTGGGTGAAGTCCCGGAGCTCCTTGATGGTCGGCTGGAAGATCTGGTCGAAGGACTTGTACTTCTCGACGCCGGTGGTGCCGTAGTAGCCGGACAGGCCGATCCAGTCGACGTAGTCGTCGCCCGGGTACAGCGTGTTGAGGCTGGTGGCGTTCTCGTAGTCGACGTTGGGGCTCCACACCCAGGTGACCTTGGTCGCGCCGACCTGCTTGAAGATGTCGTGGACGTGCTTCCAGGCCTGGACGTACTGGCCCTTCTTGTTCCCGTTGGCCTGCTCGGCCCACGGGTACCAGTAGCCGTTCATCTCGTGGGCGAAGCGCAGCGCGACCGGGTAGCCGAGGCCCTTGATGCCCTCGGCCCAGGTCTTGACGTAGTCGTCGAACTTCCCGTCGATGATGTTGGAGAGGGCGTACTCGGGCTGCTCGCCGCGGAGCTTGTCCTCCTTCGCCTCCTTGCGGTAGTCCCAGGGCTCCCAGGCGACCAACGGCATGATGCCGCGCTGGGCGACGGTGTCGAAGATCCGGCGGTCGAACTTCCGGTCCCACCAGCCGACCGAGAACTCCAGCACGTTGGGCTGGTGCTTGACGGCGGAGGTGAAGTCGTCGAGCGGGGAGAGGTCGTACGGGCCGGTCTTGGTCATGATGCCGGTGAACGCCTCGCCGGCCGGCGGGAACTGCGGCGGCGGGGGCGGCGTCGGGGACGCGGCCGCCGTGGCGCCGGGGGTGGCCGTCGCGGGGGCGGCGGCCGGGGAGGCGGCCAGGGCGGTGGTGAGCCAGCTCGGCATGGCGGTGGGGGCGGCGCCGGCGAAGCCGTACGGGTCCTGGTCGTGGTTGCGGGAGAGCCGGGGCGCGAGCACGAAGGTGTAGCCGACCATCAGGGCGAGGGCGACCAGGGCGGCGATCCGGGGGACGGTGATCCGCAGCATCAGCGGTCCTCCTGCTCGCGGCGGCCGCCGGCCCGGGCGGGCTCCAGCAGTTCCTCGAACTCCTCGGCGGGCTCGGGCTCTTCGGCGCGCGCAGGCTCGCTGTGTCCGGACCCGCTGTGCCCGGACCCGCTGTGCGTGGACTCGGCGTGCGGGGACGCGGTGCGCTGCGTCGGCAGCGGCCGGGCCACGGGCGCCTCGACGGCTTCGGCGCTCCCGTACGCCTCGGCGGCGCGCTGGGCGCGGGCCTCGCGGCGGCCGCTGACGAAGGAGATGACGATCGGTGCGATCCCGGTGAACAGGCTGACGAACGCCCAGAACCGCAGGATCCAGATGTCGTGGTGGAGCGTGAAGCTCGCCCCGAGCAGCCCGCCCGCGACCGCCGCCCACAGCAGGTGCAGCCGGAACGTCGACAGCGACTCGGCGCTGCGCAGGTCGCCCTTGGCGGTGACGGCGTACGCGAGCGGCCGGCGCAGCAGCGCGGCCAGCGCCGCGGCGACGTACACCGGGCCGGCGAACAGGGCCAGGCCCATGCCGGCCATGCCGATCTCGCGCCGCTCGTGAGCGGCCAGGTTGAACCGGCGCAGCCACAGCCACAGCACGAACCAGCTGCCCATGCTGGCGCCCCACAGGGCCATCCAGTGGGTGCTGTTGAGGTGGATGGAGGTGACGCCGAGGGCCAGGTAGACGGAGGTGGCGAGGCTGCCGAGGACGGTGTTGACCGCCACGCTCGGGTAGTAGAACTGGACGAGCCCGTACAGCACGCGCTGGCGCAGCCGCAGCTTGAGGCCGGAGCGCAGGCGGCTCTTGAGCAGGATCTCCCAGATGCCGTACGCCCAGCGCTTCTGCTGGTTGAAGTAGTCGGTCCACGAGGTCGGCCCCTCGCCGACGGCGAGGACGTCGGGGGTGTAGACGCCCTTCCAGCAGTGGCCGGTCTCCGGGTTGACGGTGGCCTGGATCCGCATGCTGGTCAGGTGGTCCTCGATGATCGAGTCCTGGTAGCCGCCGATCTGCTGCCAAGCGGTGGGACGGTACAGGTGGTTGGTGCCGATCAGCAGCGGCGCGTCCATGCCGTTGCCGCCGCGCTCGACCAGGCCGGAGAAGAGGTACTGCTGCACGGAGGCGCCGTGGGCGACCCAGTTGTCGTACATGTTGCCGTACACCTGCGGGGCGACGACGAACGCGACGTCGGGGTCGCGGAAGTAGCCGAGGGTGCGTTCCAGGAAGCAGGGCAGCGGGACGTGGTCCGGGTCCATCTGGGCCACCACGTCGTAGCCGTGCTCGTGCTCGGCGCGCCAGGAGTTGTGGTTGCCGGACTTGGTCTTGGCCCGGAACTCGCCCTCGGCCTGGTTGTACTCGGGGCGCCCCTTGCGGCTGAAGTGGTGGACGCCGAGGCGGGCGGCCATCTCCTTGACCCGGTCGTCGTCGCCCTCGTCGAGGATCCAGACGTCGACCTGGCCGTCGTACTCGATCCGCAGCATCGCTTCGAGGGTGCGCTCGACGATCTCGATCGGCTCCTTGGAGGGCACGATCGTGGTGAGCACGGCGACCTTGAGGCCGGGCGGCGGGGTGACCGGGAGGGGGTCCTTGGCGCGGAAGGCGAAGACCCAGACGGCGAGGTTCTGGACCAGGCGGATCACTTCGACGGTGATGACGGCGCAGAAGCAGATGCGCGCCAGGTTGATCCGCCAGTCCGGGGACCAGCCCACGCCGGAGCCGGGGATGTGCTCGGGCAGCAGCAGCCAGCCGACGAAGACCAGGCCGGCGAGCGCGTTGGCCGTGACCAGGACGGTCATGACGAACGTGACGCCGCGTGAGGAGACCGAGCGGTAGCGGACGGCGGCGCCGTCCTCGCCCGGGGTCAGCGGGCCGGTGGTCTCGGCGCAGGCGACGTAGGCGCGCTGGGCGGCGCTGTTGCGCAGGTCCCGGCGGACGAGGCGCCGTTCGTGCCGGGCCCGGGGGAGTACGCGTCCGTGGCGCCCTCGTTCCCGGCCGGTCCGGTTCGCCGCGTGTTCGTTGGTGGAGTCCACCGGTATTCCCCCAGTACAACCGCTCCGTCGCACCGGAGCCGCTGGTTTCCTGCCCTGTCGCCGCCCGCCGGCCGTGGTCACCCGCCCGTCGTCGGACGTCTCCGCGGGACCGGCACTCTTACGCGGGCATGGTCGGATTGTCGTTCAAGCGGTCAGCATACGGGCAGCGGTCGGCCGGTCACAGCCGGGGTGCGCGGCCGCTGCGGCCCGCAACGCCCGCAGGCCCCGCCGGGAAGGCGGGGCCTGCGGGGCCGATCAGCCTGTCACGGCGTGATTTTGACGGAGTTCGCGATCTGGTCCATGACCGTCAGCGGCGGGGCCTCCGACGCCTGGTCCAGGCAGATCTGCAGCACCGAGACGGTGGTCGCGCCGGCCGCCGGGGTGACCTCCAGGACGCCGCAGTAGCTGTCCGGGGTCGAGGAGCCGCTCGACATCGGCACGTGCCACAGGGCGAGGTAGCCGTCCAGGTTCTGGATCTTGACGGCCGACTGCTTCACCGGCTCCGGCGGGGTGGGCGCGTCCGAGCCGAAGCGGGCGTTGTAGAGGAGCTGCCCCATGCCGAGGACGAGGGACTTGGGGTCGGACCAACCGCCGTTGAACACACGCAGGTTCTGGACGACCAGGCCGCGGGTGCAGGCTCCGGCGCCGTGGCCGACGCAGGCGTACGGGTTGACCGCGTACCGGACGTCGTTCGGGTTCTTGGCGTCGGTCTGGACCTGCCAGTCCTGCGGCACCATGAAGTTCATCTTGCCGTCCTGGCCGGTGACCTGGCGCCCGCCCGCGATCGTCTGGCCGCCGGTCAGCGCGGTACCCATGAAGCCGTTCGGGCTCTTGGGGTCGCCCGCGGCCGTCGGGGAGGCGCTCGCCGAGGCCTTCGGCGAGTCCGAGCCGGTCTTGTGGCCGACGACGTAGCCGGCGCCGGCCATCACGAGGGACAGCACCACGGCGCCGACGGCCAGGAGGACCCGCTTCTTGCCGCGGTTCGGCTCGACGGTCTCGAAGACCACCGAGGTCGGGATCGGCTGCGGCGCCGACGCGGCGGGCCCGGGTCCCGGCAGCGGGTTCGGCTGCTGGACGGGCTGCTGAGCCGGCGTGGGCTGGGCGGCCGGTCCGGGCTGCGGGCCCGACGTGGCGGTCGGGGTCGGCAGGGACGGCATGGTCGGGCTGGGCGGCGCGGGCGCCGGGCCCGGCATCGCCGAAGCGACGGCCGTCGGGGCCGCGGCGTTCCGCGCGTCGAGGCCGGGAGCGGCGTCCGCGGGTGCGGCCGGAGCGCCTCCGGGCTTGGCCTGAATCTTGTCGGTCCAGGTGGAACCGTCCCACCAGCGCAGCGTGTTGGGCTGGCCGGAAGGGTCGTCATACCAGCCGCTAGGCGCACTCCCCGTCGTCATGCGGCGGATCCTAGCAGTGTCCCTGTCGGATGGTCATTTCAAGTCACAGGCCTTTGGGCACCGGCCGCGTCCGCCCGTGACCAGGGTGCCCGGGGGGACTCCGCAACGCGATCGGGACGTCGTCAGAACGCCATCGCGTACACCATCAGGTCCATGCCCGGGAAGGGCGCCCAGTCGCGCTCGGGAGCGCGCCGGAATCCGACGCGCTCGTATATGCGGTGGGCGGCGGTCATCCGCGGCTGGGTGGAGAACGCCATTCCGGCGAGCCCGAGTTCGCGGCTGCGGGCCAGGGCGGCGCGCACCAGGGCCTCGCCGACGCCCCGGCCGCGGGCGGCCGCGGCGGTGGCGAGCATCCGGATCTCGCCCTCGCCCGGGGTGGCGATGTCGGCCCACTCGGTGCCGCCGACCGCGAAGGTCACGCAGCCGAGGACGCGTCCCTCGGCCGCGTCGACCGCGACGAGGAGCTCGGCCTCCCGGGACCGGCGGCCCGCGTCGCGCAGGAGCTCGACGTAGCTGCTCTCGGGCGAGGTGTAGCCGTCGCCGACGAAGGCCTCGACGGTGATGCGGCCGGCGTCGGCGAGGTCCTCCTCGCGGGCCGGGCGGATGACGATGTCCATGCGGAAAGTGTGCCGGAGCCGTGCGGGGTTCCGGTTCGGGGGGCTTTCAGAGGTGCTGAAGAAGGGGGCGCGGGGAGGACGGCCGGGTCGGCGGACGGGCGGAGCGAGACGGCGGGCATGGTGCCGTGGAGCCGGTCGACTTTCGCCCCCGCGGCCCGCCGGGCATCCTGATCCGCATGCTGAAGAACGTGGTCGCGGTGGTCCTGGAGGAGATCCACCCCTTCGAGCTCGGGGTCGCCTGCGAGGTGTTCGGCCTGGACCGCACCGCCGACGGCCTGCCCGGGTACGACTTCGCGCTGGCCGGCGCCCGCCCGGGCCCGCACCGTACCCACGCCGGCTTCTCGATGGACGTCCCGCACGGTCCCGAGCGGCTGATCGGCGCCGACCTGGTGATCGTCACCGCCTCCAGGATCCGCGCGCAGTACCCCGAGCCGCTGCTGGAGGCCCTGCGCGCGGCCGTCGCCGACGGCGGCCGGGTGCTCTCCATCTGCAGCGGCGCCTTCGTGCTCGGCGCCGCCGGCCTGCTGGACGACCGCCGCTCCACCACCCACTGGCGGCACACCGGGGAGCTCGCCGAGCGCTTCCCGAGGACCAGGGTCGAGCCGGACGTCCTGTACGTGGACGACGACCCGGTGATCACCTCGGCCGGGACGGCCGCCGGCATCGACGCCTGCCTGCACCTGGTGCGCAAGCTGCAGGGCGCCGAGGTGGCCCGGGGGATCGCCCGCCGGATGGTGGTGGCCCCGCACCGGGAGGGCGGGCAGGCCCAGTTCGTGGACCGCCCGCTGCCCGGGGGCGACGGCGACTCCCTGGCCCCGCTGCTCGACTGGATGCGCCACCACCTGGACCAGGAGGCGACCGTCGAGCAGCTGGCCGCCCGGGTCCACATGTCGCCGCGCACCTTCGCCCGCCGCTTCCAGCAGGAGACCGGGACCACCCCGCACCGCTGGCTCACCGGGCAGCGGGTGCTGCTCGCCCAGCGGCTGCTGGAGTCCACCACCGAACCGGTGGACGCGATCGCCGCCCGCTGCGGCTTCGGCAACGCGGCGGCCCTGCGGCACCACTTCGGGCGCCGGCTCGGGACCACGCCGCTGGCCTACCGGCGCTGCTTCGGACCGGCGGACCAGGGCACGCCCGAGGGCTGACCGTCCGTCACAGGTGTGCGGTGTCGTTCCAGTGCGCCGGCCGCAGCCGCCCGTCCCGGGCCCGCCACAGGCTGGTGGAACAGTTGTGCACCGGCCCCAGCGCCATCAGCCGCTCCTCGGTCAGCCGGTCCAGCGCGTACCGCAGCATCAGCACCGTGCAGTCGTGCGCCACCAGCAGGACCGGCCGCCCGGACTCCTCCTCGCACACGTCCCGCAGCACGCTGCGCACCCGCAGCGCGACGTCCGCCCAGGACTCGCCGCCGGGCGGGCGGTAGTACAGCTCGCCCATCTTGCGCCGCCGGGCCGCCTCCTCCGGGTGCTTGGCCTCGATGGCGGCCTTCGGCAGCATCTCCAGGACGCCCAGCTCGCGGTCGCGCAGCCGCTCGTCGTAGCGCACCGCGAGCGAGACCGGGACGGCGCCGAGCCCGGCGGCCTGGGCGAGCGCGATCCGGGCGGTCTCGGCGGTGCGCACGTACGGCGAGCACCAGACGCTGCGCGGGCGGTCGGCGCTGGGCAGCGCCGCCCACCAGCGGCCGAGCGCCTGGGCCTGCTGCTGGCCGTGCAGCGACAGCGGGATGTCGGCGTCCCGGCAGCTGATCGGCACGCTGATCGCACCGGCCGCCTCGGCCAGCTGGAACTCCACGTTGGCGGTGGACTCGCCGTGCCGGGTGGCGATCAGCACGGACGGCAGCCGGACGGCGGCCGGCTGGCCGTTCGTGGTGTTCGGGGGACGGGTGGACTGCTGTTGACCGTTGAGGGTGGTGCCGAGTTCTGCCATCGCCGCGTGCTCCCCGTGGGTCGATCAGGTGCCGGCCGGTGGTCTCCGGTCCGGTCTGGTGGTGCCCGGCGTGCGCGCCCGTTCATACATATGATCGCGCCGCCTTCTCCCAGTGTTCACGGAGAAGACGGCACGATCACAGGGCGCGCGCACGGCCAATCAGTGCGCTGCTACGGGCTCCGGCGCGTTCTCCAGCTCGCCGCCGCCGGCTTCGGCGCTGTAGTCGGCCGGCTTCGTCTCGTCCGGGCCGTACGGCGCCCTGACCGCCCGCAGCACCAGGGTCAGCACCACCGCGACGAGCAGGTTGAGCACGAAGGCGGTCAGGCCGATGTAGCCGTACTGGCCGATCCCCGGGATCTCGGCCGCGTTGCCACCGAAGTGCCTGGTGGCCGGGCTGGCGATGCCGTACGCCTTCCAGGTGCCGTAGACCATGCCGGCCGCCCACCCGGCGAACAGCGCCCAGTGGTGGAACCAGCGGGTGAACAGGCCGCCGACGATCGCCACGAAGGTCTGCAGGATCCACAGGCCGCCCAGCAGCTGGAGGTTGATCGCGGCCTGCTTGTCCATGCCGAGCACGAAGACCAGCGCGCCGACCTTGACCAGCAGCGAGACCAGCTTCGCGACCCGGGTCTCGTCGGCCGCGGTGGCCGAGGGCTTCAGCCACTCCTTGTAGACGTTGCGGGTGAACAGGTTCGCCGCCGCGATCGACATGATGGCCGCCGGCACCAGCGCGCCGATCCCGATCGCCGCGAAGGCCACCCCGGTGAACCAGTCGGGGAACATGTCCGCGAACAGCTGCGGCACCGACAGCTGGGCGTTGAACGTCTTGTCGCCCTTGCTGACGTTCGCCGCGATCGCCATGAACCCGAGCAGCGCCAGCAGGCCCAGCATCAGCGAGTACGCCGGCATGATCGCCATGTTCCGGCGCACCGTGTTGCGGGACTTGGAGGCCAGCACGCCGGTCACCGAGTGCGGGTACATGAACAGCGCCATCGCCGAGCCGAGCGCGAGCGTCGCGTACGTCCACTGCTTGTTGCCAGGGACGGTCAGCGAGCCGGCCGACTTCGGCGCGCTGAACTTGTGCGCCGCCGCGTCGAAGATGTGCCCGTACCCGCCGAGCCGGATCGGGATGTAGATCACCGCGACGATGATCACGATGTAGACCAGGGTGTCCTTGACGAACGCGATCAGCGCCGGGGCGCGCAGCCCGGAGGAGTAGGTGTAGGCCGCGAGCACGCCGAAGGCGATGAACAGCGGCAGGTCCTTGACGAACCAGTTGGCGTTCGCCCCGCCGCCCACCCCCAGTACGTCCAGCACGGCCTGGATGCCGACCAGTTGGAGCGCGATGTACGGCATGGTGGCCAGGATCCCGGTCAGCGCGACGACCAGCGACAGCGGCCGGGAGCCGTACCGGCCGCGCACGAAGTCGGCCGGGGTGACGTACCCGTGCACCCGGGAGACCGACCACAGCCGCGGCAGGAAGAGGAACACCAGCGGGTAGGCGACGATCGTGTACGGCACCGCGAAGAAGCCCGCCGCGCCGGTGGCGTACACCGCGGCCGGGACGGCCACGAAGGTGTACGCGGTGTAGAGGTCGCCGCCGAGCAGGAACCAGGTGACCCAGGTGCCGAAGCTGCGCCCGCCGAGGCCCCACTCCTCCAGGTGCTGCGCGTCGTCCGCCCGGCGCCAGCGCGAGGCCAGGAAGCCCATCACGGTGACCAGGAGGAAGAACAGCACGAACACGGTGAGGGCGGGGACGTTGACGTCCTTCATCGCGCGCCACCCGCCTTCCGGGCGGCCCGGCGGGCGGTCGCGCGCGCCTTCTCGTCGCGGTTGATCAGCAGGTACGCGGCGACCGTGAACACGGCCGACACCGGCACCCAGAGCAACTGGTACCAGTAGAAGAACGGCATCCCGCCGGCCGCCGGGTCGGGCTTGTCGTACGAGGACACCCAGAGCGTCGCCACGATCGGCACGAGCAGGGCGAGCCCCGCCAGCACCCGCTCCGGCGTCACCGCCGGGAGGGGGGCTCCCGGTGGCTCGGGCACTGCGTCCTCGATGTGGTGGGGATCAGAATCTTCGATGGGATCGGGATCAGACGGCATCTTCGGCTCCGCTCCGGAGGGTCCACCCCGTCGGCGCCGCAGCCCCCGGGACGCTGCACGCACCCCCGGAACCCGCCGAGCAGCACCATCGGTGATCGGCTGTCAGTACGGCTGCGCAATCTAGACCATGACGTGATCCATGTCACCGGAAATGACGGAACTTCCCGCCATCCGGACGCCCACCCGGCGCGCTTTCGGGGTCGCGTGCCCGTGATGACGACAACGGGCACCGGCGCGTGCGCCGGTGCCCGGAATCGGGGAGCGGGGGAATCGCCCGGTCGGGCTATTCGGGGCGCTTCAGGCGGGTGATGAACTTGTAGCGGTCGCCGCGGTAGATGGACCGCACCCACTCGACCGGGTTCCCGTCGCCGTCGAAGGAGTGCCGGGAGAGCTGGAGCATCGGCAGGCCGAGGTCGGAGCCGAGCAGGCCCGCCTCGCGCGGGTTGGCGAGGGTGGTCTCGATGGTCTCCTCGGCCTCGGCGACGGTGACGCCGTACACCTCGCGCAGGGCCGCGTACAGGGAGTTGTGCTTGGCGAGGTTGCGGCGCAGGGCCGGGAAGCGCTTGGCGGACAGGTGGGCGACCTCGATGGCCATCGGGTCGCCGTTGGCCAGGCGCAGGCGCTCGATCCGCAGCACGCGCCCGCCGGGCTTGATGTCCAGCAGCGGGGCGAGCCGCTCGTCGGCGGTGATGTAGCCGATCTCGATCAGCCGGGAGGTCGGTTCGAGGCCCTGGGCCCGCATGTCCTCGGTGTAGGAGGTGAGCTGGAGGGCCTGGGCGACCTTGGGCTTCGCGACGAAGGTGCCCTTGCCCTGGATGCGCTCAAGCCGGCCCTCGACGACCAGCTCCTGGAGCGCCTGGCGGACGGTCGTGCGCGAGGTGTCGAACTGGGCGGCGAGGGCGCGCTCCGGCGGGACCGGGGTGCCCGCGGGCTGGGTCTCGGTGAGCTGGAGCAGGTGGCGCTTGAGGCCGTAGTACTTGGGGACGCGCGCGGTCGGGTCGGTGCCGGCCTGCGTCGGGAGGTTCTTCACCTCGGGGTCGCTGGCCTGGGCGCTGGTTCCCCCGTCGCTGCTCATCGGACCTGTTCTCCCGCTTCTCGCGGGGCCTTCACCGGCCCCGCCACATCGTTAACGGGTCACATCGTTGCATGTATGGCTGCGGAACGAATACCTCATCACGCGATGAACGATGCGCGGTGTCGGCTTGGTAACGGGTGGTCCTGATCGGTCGAACAGCCGTTGACAGGCCTATTGGTCTAGGCCAAGCTCCAGGCATCTGGTCTACACCACTAGGCCGGTGGCTACGAATCCCCCACCCCTTCGAAGGGGTCCGCGGCACCTTTCCTCCCACCCTGCGTGGGTCCGCCGCTGCCACCCCACGGGGGCAACCCAGGCATCCCTCAGGAGGATGGCGTGAAGCGTCAGCTCATCGCGGCGGTCGGCGTCGCAGCAATGGTCGTCGGCCTGGCGGCCTGCGGCTCGGACGGCAAGAGCGACGACGGCAAGAGCGGTTCGTCCTCGGCGGCCAAGAGCTTCGACGGCAAGACCCTCACCGTGTGGCTGATGGACGGCTCCGCCCCCAAGGGCTGGGAGGACAGCGTCAAGGCCGACTTCACCGCCGCCTACCCGGGTGCCAAGCTCGACATCCAGACCCAGAAGTGGAACGGCATCGGCCAGAAGGTCACCGCCGCGCTCTCCGAGGGCTCGGTCGACGTCCTGGAGATCGGCAACACCCAGACGGCGGGCTACGCGGCCACCGGCGGTCTGCTCGACATCACCAAGGACAAGGCCGACGTGGGTGGCGCGGACTGGGCCGCGAACCTGAACGAGTCCTCGGTCCTGGACGGCAAGCAGTACGCCGCACCGTGGTACTTCACCAACCGCGTGGTGACCTACAACAAGGACATCTGGACCAAGGCCGGCATCACCACCCCGCCGAAGACCCTGGACGAGTTCTACGCCGACCTGGACAAGGTCAAGGCCGCGCCGGGCGTCGCCGACCCGCTCTACATGCCCGGCCAGGAGTGGTACGCCTACTTCGGCCTGCTGGCCGGCGAGGGCGGCACGTTCGCCAAGAAGAACGGCGACAAGTGGGTCGGCGGCCTGTCGACCCCCGAGGCGCAGAAGGCCTTCGAGACCTACAAGAAGCTGCAGAGCTACTCGGCCACCGCTCCGAAGGACAAGGACGAGGCCACCCCGCAGCAGAAGGACATCTTCGCCAAGGGCAACGTCGGCACCATCATCGGCCTCGGCTGGGAGATCCCGAAGCCCGAGGAGCTGGCCGCCGACAAGATCGGCTACTTCCCGCTCCCCGGCAAGGCCGCGGACAAGCCGTCCAGCGTCTTCCTCGGCGGCTCGAACCTGGCGATCGCCCAGCAGACCAAGAACCCCGAGCTCGCCAAGGGCTTCCTGAAGATCGCCATGAGCGACAAGAACGAGGGACTGATCGCCGGCGCCGGCCTGATCCCGAACAAGGCCTCGCTCGACAGCCAGGTCGTCGGCGACTTCGCCAAGGCCGCCCTGCCGGCCTCCGCCAACGGCGCGACCACCCCGAACGTTCCGACCTGGACCAACGTCGAGAACGAGCCGAACCCGATCAAGGACTTCCTGACCGCGGCGCTCACCGGCGACTACGCCGCCGCCGCGAAGAAGGCCGACGACGAGATCGCCAAGCGTCTCAACCAGAAGCAGTAGGGCAGTTGAGCGGCGTCGCTCACCGACTCCCGGCGGGGAGCCGGTGAGCGACGCGGCGCCGGTCCGTCGTGACGGGTTGTCAGGAAGAGAGAACGATGGCTGTGCATTCGCAGCGGGTGCAGACGCAGTCCCCGGAGCCAGGGAAGTCCGCGGTGGCGGTGACACGCGAGATCGCCGCTCCCGGTGCCCGGCGCACCCCCACGAAGGGTGGCAGACCGGCGGGCGGGCCGAGCCCGGCCTCCCGGTTCACGCCGTACCTCCTGCTGTTGCCGGCCACCGCGGCGACCATCCTCCTGCTGGGCTGGCCGCTGCTCAAGGTGGCCGTGGTCTCGTTCCAGAACCTCAACAAGCGGCAGCTGATCCAGCACCTGACCGAGTGGAACGGCTTCGCCAACTTCACCGAGCAGCTGACCGGTTCCGAGTTCTGGACGATCACGCTGCGCACGGTGGCCTTCACCGTGGTCAACGTCGTCCTGATCATGGTGTTCGGCTCGCTGATCGGCCTGCTGCTCGACCGGCTCGGCAGGAAGATGCGGCTCGCGCTGTCCGTCGCGCTGCTGCTGGCCTGGGCGATGCCGGTGGTCGCCGCGACCACCGTCTACATCTGGCTGTTCGACCAGCACTTCGGCGTCGTCAACTGGTGCCTGGACAGGCTGGGCTGGCACTCGATGGCCGACTTCAGCTGGACCAGCAACGAGTACTCGACCTTCTTCGTGATCATCCTGCTGATCGTCTGGCAGTCGATCCCGTTCGTGGCCTTCACCATGTACGCGGGCCTGACCACCATCCCCAAGGAGCTCCACGAGGCCGCCAGGATGGACGGCGCCGGCTCCTTCAAGATCTTCGGCTCGGTGATCTTCCCGATCATGAAGCCGTTCTTCCTGGCCACGACCTTCCTCGAAGTCATCTGGATCTTCAAGGCCTTCACCCAGGTCTACCTGATCAACAAGGGCGGCCCGGACGGGACCACCCGCACCCTCCCGGTCCATGCCTTCCTGGAGGGCTTCGGCTCGCAGCGCTTCGGTGTCGGATCGGCGATCGCCGTCCTCACCATCCTGATGCTGGGTCTGCTGATGGCCTACTACTTCCGCATCATCCTGAAGCAGGAGGACGAGCTGTGAGGCGCTCGCTCATCGGACGCACCTGGCCGAACGCCGTCGCGGCGGTCCTGTTCGTCTTCTTCCTCTTCCCCGTCTACTGGATGTTCGCGACGTCCTTCAAGCAGGACAAGGACATCGTCAGCCGGGACCCGGTCTTCCTCCCGCTGGACGGGACGCTGGCCCACTTCGACCGCGCGGTGCACGTCCCGCACTTCTGGACGTACGTCACCAACAGCCTCATCGTCACCGCCGGCGCGGTGCTCGGCTCGCTGCTGATCGCGACCCTGGCCGCCTTCGCCGTCGCGCGCATGAGGTTCCGCGGCCGCAAGGGCTTCGTCCTGGTCGTCATGGCCGCGCAGATGGCCCCCTGGGAGGTCATGATCATCGCGGCCTACCTGATCGTCCGCGACAACGACATGCTCAACAACCTGGTGCCACTCACCGCCTTCTACCTGATGATGGTGCTGCCCTTCACCATCTGGACGCTGCGCGGCTTCATCGCCGCCGTGCCGAAGGAGCTGGAGGAGTCGGCCATGGTGGACGGCTGCACCCGCACCCAGGCCTTCCTGAAGGTGATCTTCCCGCTGCTCGCCCCCGGCCTGATGTCGACCTCGCTGTTCGGCTTCATCACCGCCTGGAACGAGTTCCCACTGGTCAACATCCTGAGCAAGAAGAACGAGGCGCAGACCCTGCCGCTCTGGCTCTCGTCGTTCCAGACCGACGCGGGCACCGACTGGGGCGCCACCATGGCGGCGTCCACCCTCTTCGCCCTGCCGATCCTGATCCTGTTCGTCTTCCTGCAGCGCAAGGCGGTCGGCGGCCTGACCGACGGCGCCGTGAAGGGCTGAGCCAACGTGAGCATCCTCGTCCCCACCGCCCCGGACAGCGACCAGCTGCACCGCGACGCACTGACCGTCCTGCAGCCCGGCTTCGTCGGCACCGAGCCGCCGCAGTGGCTGCGCCGCCACCTCGCCGCAGGGCTCGGCTCGGTCGCCCTGTTCGACCGCAACGTGGCCGACCTCGACCAGCTCTCCGCCCTCACCCGGGCGCTGCGCGCGGAGAACCCCGACCTCCTGATCGCCATCGACGAGGAGAGCGGGGACGTCACCCGGCTGGAGGCGGGCTCCGGCTCGTCCTGGCCCGGCAACCTCGCGCTCGGCGCGATCGACGACCCGGCGCTGACCCGGGACGTCGCCCGCGAGCTCGGCCGGGCGCTGGCCGCGGCCGGCGTGAACTACAACTGGGCGCCCACCGCGGACGTCAACTCCAACCCGCGCAACCCGGTCATCGGCGTCCGCTCCTTCGGCGCCGACCCGGAGCTGTGCGCCCGGCACACCGCCGCCTGGGTGGAGGGCCTGCAGTCGGCCGGCGTGGCCGCCTGCTCCAAGCACTTCCCCGGCCACGGCGACACCGCCGTCGACTCGCACCACGGCCTGCCGGTCATCGACGTCGACCTGGACGTGCTGCGCGCCCGCGACCTGATCCCGTTCCAGGCGGCGATCGCGGCCGGCACGAAGGCCGTCATGACGGCCCACATCATGATCCCGGCGCTGGACCCGAAGCTGCCGGCCACGCTCAGTCCGGCCGTCCTGCGCGACCTGCTCCGCGCGGCCCCGGCCGACGGCGGCCTCGGCTACCAGGGCCTGATCGTCAGCGACGCGATCGAGATGGGCGCCATCGCCGACACCTTCGGCATGGGCGAGGGCACGGTGCTGGCCCTGGCGGCCGGCGCGGACGCGATCTGCGTCGGCGGCGGCCTGGCCGACGAGGAGACCGTGCTGATGCTGCGCGACGCCATCGTGGCGGGCGTGCGGGCCGGCCGGCTCGCCGAGGAGCGGCTCGCGGACGCCGCCGCCCGGGTGCGGGCGCTCGGCAGCTGGGGCCGGATCTCGGCCCAGGGCGAGCGGCCGGAGCCGGACCTGGCGGTGGGTCTGCGGGCCGCCCGCCGGGCGCTGCGGGTGGTCCGGGCGCCGGGCCGCGAGGTGCTGCCGGTGAGCGAGCGCCCGTTCGTCGCCTCGTTCTCGGACGAGCCGAACATCGCCGTCGGCGATGTCACCCCGTGGGGCGTGGCCGGCATGCTGGCGGACCGCTTCCCCGGCACCCGCACCCGCGCGGTGTCGGCCGCCGAGGCCGCCCCCGAGCTGCTGGACGCGCTGGTCGCCGAGCTGGTGGCCGGTGCGCAGGGCCGCCGCCTGGTGCTGGTGGTGCGCGACGCGCACCGGCACGCGTGGATGTCCGCCGCGCTGGGCCGCCTCGTGGCGGCCCGTCCGGACGCGGCCGTGGTGGAGATGGGCCTGCCCCGGTCCGAGCCGGTCGGCGCGCTCCACATCGCCACCCACGGCGCCGCCCGGGTCTGCGGGCTGGCGGCCGTGGAGGTGCTCACCGGCCAGCCCGGAGCGATCGGCTGAACCCGAGGCGGACGTCACCGGGAGTGTCCGGCGGACGTCGGCCGACGGGCCCGTCCTGCGCATGCCGCACGGCGGGCCCATCCCGGACACGCTGACCGCGGTCCTCAGGGGCAGGCCGGCGGACCGGACCACCGAGGACGCCGACGCGGCGATCGACCAGCTGATCAACAACCCGTCCTGACCCTCCGCCCGCCCGCTCGCCCAGGCCCGGGGCACGCGGGCGGGCCGCCGCCCCCGTAGGATTGCGGCAGGAATCACCGCAGCGAGTGTGCGGACTCGCCGCCGTAGAGGTCCCCGCCGGGCAGTCGTGCCCAGTGGGGTCGAACCATCTCATCGGAGGCACACCCAGATGTCCGACACGCAGACTGTTTCCGTCCCCGGCCGGATCATGGCGGCGGAGATGGCCGAGCAGCCGGCCGTCCTCCAGCGCATCCTCGACGAGGGCGCCCCGAAGATCCGCGAGGTCGCGGCGGAGATCGCCGCCCGCAACCCGCGCTTCGTGCTGCTCACCGCGCGCGGTACGTCCGACAACGCGGCGCTGTACGCCAAGTACCTGATCGAGATCCTGCTCGGCAAGCCGGCCGGCCTGACCTCGATGTCCACCACCACCGCCTACGGCGCCAAGCCGGACCTGACCGACTGCCTGGTGATCACCGTCAGCCAGTCCGGCGGCTCGCCGGACCTGGTTGCCTCCACCAAGGCCGCCCGCGAGGCCGGCGCGATCACGCTCGCCGTCACCAACAACGCCGCCTCGCCGCTGGCCGAGGTCTCCGAGTTCCACATCGACGTGCTGGCCGGCCCGGAGAAGGCGCTGCCCGCTACCAAGACCTACACCGCCGAGCTGCTGGCGCTCTACCTGCTGGTCGAGGGCCTGCGCGGCGGCGACTCCTCCGCCGCCGAGGAGCTGCCGGCCCTGGCCGCCGGCGTCCTGGCCCGCCAGGCCGAGGTGAAGGCCCTGGCCGAGCGCTACCGCTTCGCCCAGCGACTGGTCATCACCTCGCGCGGCTACGGCTACCCGACCGCCCGCGAGTCGGCGCTGAAGCTCATGGAGACCACCTACATCCCGGCCTCCCCGTTCTCCGGCGCCGACCTCCTGCACGGCCCGCTGGCCATGGTGGACAACGTCTCGCCGGTCATCGCGATCGTCCCGGACGGCAAGGGCGGCGAGGCCCTGCAGCCGGTGCTGGACCGCCTGCGCAGCCGCGGCGCGGACCTGGTCGTCATCGGCCAGCAGGCCCAGGTGGACGCCGCCTCCGGAGGCTTCGCGCTGCCGGCCGGCGTGCCCGAGGAGGTCCAGCCGATCCTGGAGATCCTGCCGCTCCAGCTGCTGGCCTACGAGGTCACCATCGCCCGCGGCCAGGACCCGGACGCCCCGCGCGCCCTGGCCAAGGTCACCGAAACCCACTGAGCGAACCACTGCGCCGCCGCTGACGGCGAACGAACCGGCCCCCGTCCACAGCCTGTGGACGGGGGCCGGTTCTCCGAGCGGCGGAACACGGCTGCGAATCGCATCCGGAAAGC
>NZ_JBSFGU010000002.1:227755-381391 GCF_053596725.1 Kitasatospora sp. NPDC001660
AGCACTACGGGCCACGGCGCCGACACGGGACCCTCGACCCTCCCTCCTTGCCCGCCGGCGGGCAGGAGGGGCCCATGGCACCGCAGCCCGGAGCTGTCGTCGGGCCGCCTCCGTTTGCAGCGCACCTCGCCGGAGGCGGAAAGCACTACGGGCCACGGCGCCGACACGGGACCCTCGACCCTCCCTCCTTGCCCGCCGGCGGGCAGGAGGGGCCCATGGCACCGCAGCCCGGAGCTGCCGTCGGGCCGCCTCCGTTTGCAGCGCACCTCGCCGGAGGCGGAAAGCACTACGGGCCACGGCGCCGACACGGGACCCTCGACCCGTGCGGCACCGCAGCCCGGAGCTGTCGTCGGGCGCCGGGACCGACCGAGAACTGTGCGGGGTCCTCGCTCGGCGGCGTCCGACCGAGGAGCGGCCGCGCGCGGTCAGGGCGGTTGCGCGGTGGGCCTCTCCTGGGTGCCCTTCCATTGTGGACTAGACCAATCTTGGTTGTCCAGGCTGCTCGGCGAATTGGTCTAAACAACTTCGGGCGGCCGGCCCGTCCGCTCCGCGGTCCGCCGCGCCCCCGCCCGACCGGCGGCGATACCCTCGCCATGTGCCCTCGTTGAACGAACTCGTCCGCCGCCACACCACCCTGACCGGGGCCGACGTGGAATGGCTCCACAACCTGGTCTCGGAGTGGCAGCTGCTGTCCGACCTCTCCTTCGCCGACCTCGTGCTGTGGATCCCCACCTGGGACGGCATCCGGTACGTCTCGGTGGCCCAGATGCGGCCCAACACCGGTCCGACCTCGTACCAGGACGACATGGTCGGCCACCTCGTGCCGCGCGGCCGCCGCCCGCTGCTGGACGCCGCCTTCGACGAGGGCCGGATCGTGCGCGAGGGCGACCCGGAGTGGCGCGAGGAGGTGCCCGTCCGGGTCGAGTCCATCCCGGTGCGGCGCGAGGGCAAGGTCCTCGGCGTGATCGCCCGCAACACCAACCTGCTGACCGTCCGCACCCCCAGCCGGCTGGAGCTCACCTACCTGCAGAGCGCCTCCGACCTGGCCCAGATGATCGCCGCCGGCAGCTTCCCGTACCCGGGCGTCGAGCAGGTCGACATGGACGCCGCCCCCCGCGTCGGCGACGGCCTGATCCGCCTCGACGCGGACGGCATCGTCACCTACGCGAGTCCCAACGCACTCTCCGCCTACCACCGCCTCGGCCTCACCACCGACCTGGTCGGCAGCCACCTCGGCCGTGCCACCGCCGAGCTCGTGCCGCCCTCGCGCGCGGCCGTGCACGAGGCGCTGGTGAAGCTGGCGAGCGGCTGGGCGCCCCGGCAGACCGAGGTCGAGGCGCAGGGGGGAGTGGTGACCCTGCGGGCGATCCCGCTCAAGCCCAAGGGCACGCTGACCGGTTCGCTCGTGCTCTGCCGGGACGTCACCGAACTGCGGCGCCGCGACCGCGAGCTGATGACCAAGGACGCCACCATCCGGGAGATCCACCACCGGGTGAAGAACAACCTGCAGACCGTCGCGGCCCTGCTGCGGCTGCAGTCCCGCCGGATGGAGTCGGAGGCCGGCCGGGCCGCGCTGGACGAGGCGGTGCGCCGGGTCGGCTCGATCGCGATCGTGCACGAGACGCTCTCCCAGGCGCTCGACGAGCAGGTGGCGTTCGACGAGATCGCCGACCGGGTGCTCGCGATGGTGATGGAGCTGTCCCAGGACGGCCGGGTGGAGACCCGCCGCAGCGGCAGCTTCGGCATCCTGTCCGCCGAGGTGGCCACCCCGCTGTCGATGGTGCTGACCGAACTGCTGCAGAACGCGCTGGAGCACGCCTTCGGCCCGACCGCCTCCGGCCACCTGGAGGTCAGCGCGCTGCGCGGACGCGCGCCGGCCACCGGCAAGGGCTGGTCGGACAGCTGGAACGGCGGTGCCCGGCCGGAGGAGTACCTGCTGATCACGGTGCAGGACGACGGCCGCGGCATGCCGGAGGGCTTCGACCCGCAGACGGCCGGCAACCTCGGCCTGCAGATCGTGCGCACCCTGGCCACCGGCGAGCTGGGCGGCACCTTCGACATGGTGGCCGGGCCGAACGGCGGCACCAAGGTGGTCCTGGAGATCCCGGTGCGCTGAGTTCCCGGTGCATTGGGGTGTGCGGCGGGGCGCGCGTCCGGCGAAAGCGCCGGGTGCGCGTCCTGCGCGCCCTCGTCGGCAACCGGGCGCGGAAACAGAAACGAGGCCCTGTCGACCGGGGGGGGTGGGTCGACAGGGCCTCTCAACCCGTTCCGGCCGTCGGGGGGAGTCGGCCGGAACGGGGGCTCTGGATAGTGCGACACCGCGGCGTGCGTTGCACACGGTGAGCGCCTCAGCTCCACAGTATTGCTCTAAGTGAACAGTATCAAGTGGCTGGACGGGCCGGTGTCGCGGAACCTCGCCGGGCAAGGTCCTTTGTGCGGAAGGCTTCACCAGGAACTGCAGGGAAGCCTTTGATCATGTGTTGATCGGTACTGCGGTCACTACTGGTACTACGGCGTGTGATCAGGCGGTGCGGGCGCGGTTGCGGGCGGCACGGCGCTTCATCGCGCGACGCTCGTCCTCGCTCATGCCGCCCCAGACGCCGGCGTCCTGGCCGGTCTCAAGAGCCCACTGCAGGCACTGCTCCATGACCGGACAGCGGCGGCACACGGCCTTGGCTTCCTCGATCTGCAGCAGAGCAGGACCGGTGTTCCCGATCGGGAAGAACAGCTCCGGGTCCTCTTCGCGGCAGACAGCGCGGTGGCGCCAGTCCATGGTCGTCCAACTCCTCCTGCCGACGGGGGTGGCCCTGATCGGCATAATCGATGGCTTGTGAATGTGAACGCTTTCACGAATCCCGCAACAGCAAAAGAGACCAAAGGCCCGCCGGGCCCGGGTGGTCTGTGCTGGGGAGGGATTCGGCGATTCGAGGGACGCCCCGCGGTCGGCCTCCGTCAGGTGCTGAGGTTGCCGTCGCTGCGATGTGTCCCGATCGCCATGTAGAGGTTCGCAAACCTCGGGCTCGGATACAACCCCCTTCGGGGAGGAATTTTTGATTCTTCGGTGTCGCCTAGCTCACAGCCAGTACTTCTATGGAGTGAAGGGGGCTTGTGCGTTCGAGAAGAAGGGTGAACCCCACTTCCGGTCACACAATCACACGCAGTGCCCGCCGTACGCCTGTGAAACTGACGCGACTCCTGTCTCCAAGATGGTCCCCGTCGACCTGGAACGGCACGGGTTCCTGCGAAACCAAGGTGAAGTGCCTGACGTCGTGATAGGAGACGACGTGTTTCCCGGCCGGGCCGGCCGCTGGGGCGCCGCCGCTCGAAGGGGCGTACGACCGCAGGATCTGACGGACCGTTCGAGCGGTGCCGAACGCCGTCATCCGGGTGATGCCGAAGACGTCGAGATCAGTGTCGAAGGAGGCGAGCGGGGAGGGGTACACCGGGCGGTTGCCCAGGAAGGTCCACGGCGAGGTGTTGCTGACTATCGCCAGCACCAGGCCCGGGACGGCCTCGTGGCCCGGCAGGCGAAGGGCCACCGGGCCGGAGCGGCGCTGCTCACGCTGGGTGATGTAGTGCCGGATCGCCTGCCCGACGTAGAGAGCGTGGGTGGACTTGCGCCCGGCGCGGCGCTGCTCCTCGACCCGGCCGACCACGCCGGCGTCGAAGCCGAGGCCGGCGGTGAAGGTGAACCAGCGGTCCGGCAGCCCGTCGGTCATCGCCTTGCCCAGGCCGATCGGCCGCTCGCGCCCGTGTTCCAGCGCGTTCAGCAGCGCCCCGGTGGCCTCCACCGGATCGTTGGGCAGGCCCAGCGCGCGGGCGAACACGTTGGTCGAACCGCCCGGCACCACGGCCAGTCGCGGGACCTTCTCGCCCGGGCCGTGCGACAGCAGCCCGTTCACCACCTCGTTGACGGTGCCGTCGCCGCCCAGTGCCACCACCAGGTCGACCGTGCCGTCCTCCGCGGCCTCGCGGGCCAGGTCGCGCGCGTGGCCGCGGTAGCCGGTCTCGGCCACCTCCAGCTTGAGGTCGCTGCGCAGGGCGTGGATCAGCACGTCCCTGGTGCGGCCACTGGTGGTGGTGGCCTTGTGGTTCACGACCAGGAGAGCGCGCATGGGGAAAGCCTACGGGTCGGTACGGACCGACCGGCGGCTACCCTGCTGGAGTGACCGCAGAATCCTCCGCACCCGTACCCCCGGCGCCCGCGCCCGCGGCCGGCCGCGCCCGCCCGGTCGCCCTGACCGCCGGCGCCGCCATCACCGCCCTGGAGGGCGCCGCACTGGCCGTCGTCGGCGTCTCGGACATGGTGTCCGCGCTGTCCGGCCAGGCCAAGCAGCTCGCCCTGAACGAGTTCGGCGGCGCGGTCATCGTGCTGCTCGGCGTGCTGCCGGTGCTGGCCGCCCGGGCGCTGCTCAAGGGACGCCGCTGGGGTCGCAGCCCGGCGGTGCTGACCAACTCGATCTGCCTGCCGGTCGCCTACTACATGCTGAAGAGCGGCGGTGCGATGATCGGCGTCGGCGCGCTGGTCGGCCTGCTCGGGCTGGTGGGCATCGGTGCCCTGCTGAGCCCGAAGTCGACGGCGGTCCTGTACGCCGAGCACGAGGGCTGAGCGCGCAGGACCGCCGACCGGTGGGCCGCTCACTGAGCGGCCGTCAGTCCTACTCCTCCACCAGGAGCTTCTCCCGCAGCTGGGCCAGCGTCCGGGCCAGCAGCCGGGACACGTGCATCTGCGAGATCCCCACCTCGGCGGCGATCTGCGACTGGGTCATGTTCCGGAAGAACCGCAGCACCAGGATCTTCTGCTCCCGGGGCGGCAGTTGGGCGAGCAGCGGCTTGAGCGACTCGCGGTACTCGACGCCCTCCAGCGCCTCGTCGGTGGCGCCCAGGGTGTCCGCCACGGCCGGCGACTCGTCGTCGCTGTCCGGGACGTCCAGGGACAGCGTGGAGTACGCGTTGGCGGACTCCAGGCCCTCCAGGACGTCCTCCTCCGAGATGCCCAGGTGCTCGGCCAGCTCGTGCACCGTGGGGGAGCGGCCGTGCCGCTGGGAGAGCTCGCTGGTCGCCGTGGTGAGCGACAGCCGCAGCTCCTGGAGCCGCCGCGGCACCCGGACCGCCCAGCCCTTGTCGCGGAAGTGCCGCTTGATCTCGCCGACGATGGTCGGCGTCGCGTAGGTCGAGAACTCGACCCCGCGCTCGTGGTCGAAGCGGTCCACCGACTTGATCAGCCCGATGGTGGCGACCTGGGTCAGGTCGTCCAGCGGCTCGCCGCGGTTGCGGAAGCGCCTGGCCAGGTGCTCGACCAGCGGGATGTGCATGCGCACCAGCTGGTTGCGCAGCTCGACGCGCTCCGAGGAGCCCTCGGGCAGCGCGGCCAGCCGCACGAACAGGGCCCGGGCGGCCTCCCGGTCGGGCGCGCCGGAGCGGTGCGAGCTTTGGGCGGGCACGGCGCCGTGCAGGTCCGCGGCCTCGCCCGACGGGGCCGCCAGTTCCGGCAGGGGCGGGGAGGCGGGCGTCGGCTCAGACGTCGGCTCGGTCGGCTGGCTCATCCGGTGGGCGTCCTTCGGGTGCGCTTCGTCGTTGGCGGCGAGGCCGGGGACGCTCGCCTGATTCGGTACGGCAGGGCCCGCCGTCGCGAGGCCGGTACGGTCCAGATCACTCACGGCCATTCCCCCGTTCCGTTCCGGGAGCACCGGGGCCCTCGGCCCCGGATTCGTCTCTGTGGTCGTACCGCGTGGTGGGCGGTACCGGGCGCCGCCGGGCCGGCCCCGGGTCGGGGTGCCGGCCGGACGGCCCTTTGCGCGGTGCTGCCAGCGGCGCTGCCGGCGGGGCCGGCTAGTGCGCGGCCGATCCACCGCGCTTCTTGTGCAGGCTGATCGAGACGGTGTTGTCCTCACCCACCGAGGAGTCCACCTCTCCGGCCAGGGCGGAGAGCACCGTCCAGGCGAAGGTGTCCCGTTCGGGCGCCTTGCCGTCGGTGGTCGGCGCGGCGACGGTCACCTTCAACGAGTCGCCGACCAGGCGGAACTCGCAGGACAGAACGGAACCGGGCACCGCCTGCTGGAGCAGGATGGCGCAGGCCTCGTCCACCGCGATCCGCAGGTCCTCGATCTCGTCCAGGGTGAAGTCCAGCCGGGCGGCCAGCCCGGCCGTCGCGGTGCGCAACACGGAGAGGTAGGCCCCCGCCGCGGGCAGCCGGACCTCCACGAAGTCCTGAACTCCGAGATCGCTGTCGATCTGGGACACCCTTGCCTCCTGGGTGACGCGCTGTGCTTGCTTGGTACCTCTGGTGGTACCCCTGTACCCCTGTTCGCACCCCGTTTGCACCCCTCAGGGGAGCCTGCCGCGTAGCCGGTGCGGGAGTTACTCATGGTAAGGCATCGCGACGCAGGGTGGCAGGGGTTCGGGGCAGCTGATCAGCGCATTCTCAGCACTTTCTCAGCGGCTTCCGGCGGCCTTGAGGGCGTCGTCGGTGAGCCGGTAGACGGTCCAGCCGGCCATGGGCACGGCGCCGAGCGACTCGTAGAAGTCGATCGACGGCCGGTTCCAGTCGAGCACCGACCACTCCATCCGTGAGTAGCCGCGATCCACCGCGACCCGCGCCAGCTCCAGGAGCAGCGCCTTGCCGTGGCCGCCGCCGCGGGCCTGAGGGCGGACGTACAGGTCCTCCAGGTATATCCCGTGGGTGCCGCGCCAGGTGGAGAAGTTGAGGAACCAGACCGCGAAGCCGACCGGCTCGCCGGTGGTGTCGTCCTCGGCGATCAGGCCGAACAGCGCCGGGTCGGCGCCGAACAGCGCGTCGTGCAGCTGCTCCTCGGTGGCCACCGCCTCGTGCGGGGCCTTCTCGTACTCCGCGAGCTCGCGGATCATGGCGCGGATGACGGGGACGTCGGTGGCGACGGCGGTGCGGATCATGCGGTCGAGCCTACTGGCCGGGCCCGGTGTCGTCCCAGGCCTGGATCGAGGTCTGGTCGACGATCCGCCCGTCCCGCAGGTCGGCCATGGAGGTCATCAGCACCCGCACGCCGTCGGGGTAGCGGCAGGACTCCATGAAGGCGACGTGGTCGCCCTGGACGACCACCTGTTCCAGCTTGTGGGTCATCTCGCGGCCGTAGACGTCGCTCAGCATGGCGCCGATCTCGTCCCGCCCGTGCATCACCAGGGGATGGCTGGGCTGGGTCCGGTGGTCGACGACGCGCAGTTCCGCGTCCTCCGCGTACAGCGCGAGCAGGGTCCCGGCGTCGCTGCGCTCGATGCCCTCGCGCAGCGCGCGGGCGTCGAAGGCGGTCGGCGTCGCCATGGCGGTCATGATGTCGCTCCTCCGGTCGGGTTCCGTCGGTACCTCTGAGCGTACGCCCGGCCGCAGGAGCGCCGTCTTGACCGGTCGACGCTGCTGCGCGCGTCAGCCGCTCTGCCCGCCGCGCAGGTACGCGGCGAGCGCGGTGATCGCGGCCGGGTCGCGCGGGCTCTCCACGAGGTCGGCGCGGTCCAGGACGAGGATCCGGTCGTTCCTGATCGCGCAGACCCCGGCCGGCGGCGGGAAGGACGTCGGGAACGCCCGCTCGGCCTCGGCGCCGGTGTCGCCGTAGTCGTTGATGACGATCACCTCCGGCAGCACCCGGCGGGGCCCGGCGCCGACCGGCACCCGCGCCAGGTGCCGCACCATCAGTCCGACGAAGCCGATCGCCCGTCGGATCCGCACCGGACTTCCCCTCGGACGCCTTCGCGGCACATCAGCTGACAGGCCGTTGCGGTCCTGACGGGCATGTGTGCGGAGATGAACGGGCGTGAACGCGCGGCCGCCCCCGTCCGGCGGTCCGGACGGGGGCGGCCGGCGTGACGGCGCGTCAGGCTCAGGCCTGCTTGGTCTCCCAGAAGATCTTGTCGACCTCGGCGATCAGGTCCAGCAGGGCCTGGCCGGTGGCCGGGTCGGTGGACGCCTTGGCGGCCGAGGCGGCCTTCAGGGTGTCGTTGATCAGCTTGTGCAGCTGCGGGTACTTCTCGAAGTGCGGGGCCTTGAAGTAGTCGCTCCACAGCACCGAGATGTGGTGCTTGACGGTCTCGGCGCGCTGCTCCTTGATGATGATGGCGCGGGCGCGGAAGTGCGGGTCCTCGTTGGCCTGGTACTTCTCCTGGGTGGCCTTGACCGACTCGGCCTCGATCCGGGCCTGCGCCGGGTCGTACACGCCGCACGGCAGGTCGCAGTGGGCGTGAGCGGTGGCACGCGGTGCAAACAGACGAGAGAACATGGGAGTCCTTCCTTAGATCGTCTTCCCGCGCCCGAGACTACCCTTCCGGCCTCCCGGTTTCGCGATCGGGCGGTGGGCCTAGGGCAAAAGGCCGATCCGGAACCGGGGTAATCCGGACATCGGACAGGTGACGCTCTGTACGGCACACTGGGACGCGGAGGGCCGGGAGGAGGAGTCGTGGCGCGGATGACGCAACCGGGGGACGGCACACGGGCGGGCACGGTGCCGTTCGGGCTGATCGACGTGGCGGGGCCGTCGATGGTCCCGACCCTGCGCGAGGGCGACCAACTGCTGGTCCGGTACGGCGCGCGGATCCGCCCGGGTGCGGTGGTGCTCTTCCGGCACCCCTTCCAGCAGGACCTGCTGGTCGTCAAACGGGCCGCCGAGCGCCGGTCGAAGGGCTGGTGGCTGCTCTCGGACAACCGGCCGATCGACAGCGACAGCCGCAGCTACGGCCCCGTCCCGGACGACCTCGTGCTCGGCCGGGTGCTGCTGCGGCTGCGCCCGCGCCCGGCCTGGCTGGCGCCCGGCCGCCGGCTGGAGCGGCTGCTGCTGACCACCCGGCTGGCCCGGGTGCCCGGTCTGGCCCGCCGACTCGGCGTCTGGGTGGACGCCGAGCACTAGCGGGCACCGGGCGTCTCAACCCTGCGCGGCCGCCTCCTGGGCCTCCTGACGCTTGCGGGCCCGGTACGCCGCGACGTTGGCGCGCGTGGCGCAGCGGTCCGAGCAGTAGCGCCGGGAGCGGTTGGTCGAGGTGTCCAGGTAGGCGTTGCGGCAGGGCGCGGCCTGGCAGATGCCGAGCCGGTCGGCGCCGAGCTCGGTGAGGTGGACGGCCAGGCCCATGCACGCGACGGCGCTGAAATGTGCCGTGGCGGTGGGTGAGTTGTCGGCCAGGTGCAGGTGCCAGCGTGGCCGGCCGGCGTCGTCGGGGTAGTCGTGGCCGGAGACCAGCGGGCTGACGGGGTACTCCATGAGCAGGCTGTTCAGCAGGTCGACGCCGCGTACCTCGTCGCCCTCGGCGGCGGCCTCGAAGACCCCGCGCAGCCTGGTCCGCACCGCCCGCAGCCGGGGCAGGTCGGACTCGTCGGCCAGGGCGGCGGCGCGCGAGGACTCGGAGAACAGGGCGCGTAGTGCGTCAACCGAGGTCAGCGTGTCGGTGCCGCGCTCGGGTTCCTCGGTGTTCACCAGCCGAACGGCGAGATCGGCGTAGGAGGCGAGCTCCACGGAGGTCCTTCCAGTGATTCGGTAACGGGCTGACTGCTTCCAGCCTATTACCCGGGAGGGGAAAACGGCGGCGCCCGGCAGGACCGGCCTGCCGGGCGCCAAGGGTTCCGTGCTCAGCGCACGCTCAGAGGACCTTCGAGAGGAAGGACCGGGTGCGCTCGTGCTGCGGGTTGGAGAGGACGTCGCGGGGGTTGCCGGACTCGACGACCACGCCGCCGTCCATGAACACCAGCGCGTCGCCGACCTCGCGGGCGAAGCCCATCTCGTGGGTGACGACGATCATCGTCATCCCCTCCTCGGCGAGGCCGCGCATGACGTCCAGCACCTCGCCGACCAGCTCGGGGTCGAGCGCCGAGGTGGGCTCGTCGAAGAGCATCAGCTTGGGCTTCATGGCCAGCGCGCGGGCGATCGCGACGCGCTGCTGCTGGCCGCCGGAGAGCTGCGACGGGTAGTTCCTCGCCTTGTCGGCGAGGCCGACCCGCTCCAGCAGGGCCATGCCGCGCTCGCGGGCGGAGGCCTTGCTCTCGCCCTTGACCTGGACCGGGGCCTCGATGACGTTCTCGATCGCGGTCATGTGCGGGAACAGGTTGAAGTGCTGGAACACCATGCCGATGTCCCGGCGCTTCTGCGCGACCTCACGGTCCTTCAGCTCGTGGAGCCGGTCGCCCTTCATCCGGTAGCCGACCAGTTCGCCGTCGACCGAGAGGAAGCCGCCGTTGATCTTCTCCAGGTGGTTGATGCACCGCAGGAAGGTCGACTTGCCGGACCCGGAGGGGCCGACCAGGACGAACACCTCGCCCTTCCTGACCTCCAGGTCGATGCCCTTGAGCACCTCCACGAGGCCGTAGGACTTACGCACGCCCTGCGCCTCGACCATCGGCACGGGCCGGGAGTCCGTGGGCTTGGTCAGATCGGTCATACGTGACCGCCTCCCTCGAGGCCCGGGACCACGTCGCTCTTGGCCGACGGAACGGGCTCGCCGGCGAACAGCCGGCGCAGCCTCTGCAGCGGCGTCGGCGGGAGTGTCCGGCTGGCGCCGCGGGCGTAGTAGCGCTCGATGTAGTACTGGCCCACGGTGAGGATCGAGGTCATCAGCAGGTACCAGATGCTGACGACGATCAGCAGCGGAATGGTCTGGAAGGTGCGCGAGTAGATGTTCTGGCCAGCCCGGAGCAGTTCCTCCAGGGAGATCGCCGAGACCAGCGAGGTGGTCTTCAGCATCGAGATGGTCTCGTTGCCGGTCGGCGGGATGATCACGCGCATGGCCTGCGGCAGGATGATCCGCCGCATGGTGTTGAACTGGCTCATGCCGAGCGCGTGCGCGGCCTCGGTCTGGCCGATCGGCACGGACTGGATGCCGCCGCGGACGATCTCGGCCATGTACGCGGCCTCGTTGAGGCCGAGGCCCAGCAGCGCCGCGACGAACAGCGGGATCGCCTGGGTGGTCGGCTCGGACCAGAAGGCCGGGCCGAAGGGGATGCCGATCGAGATGTTGGGCCAGAGCGAGCCCAGGAAGTTCCAGAACAGCAGTTGGACCAGCACCGGGGTGCCGCGGAAGACCCAGATGTAGAACCAGGCCGTGCTGGAGAGCACCGGGTTCGGCGACAGCCGCATGATCGCCAGCGTGATACCGCCGGCGATGCCGATCGCCATCGACAGGAAGGTCAGTTCGAGGGTGACGCCGAGGCCGTGCACGATCGAGGAGTCGAAGAGGTACTTGCCGACGACGTCCCACTGGAACTGGCTGTTGGTGATGAGGGCGTGGATCAGCATCGCCGCGAGGACGGCGACGACGGCTGCTCCCACCCAGCGTCCGGGGTGGCGGACCGGGACGGCCTTGATGCTCTCAGGCCGTCCCGGGTGCACCGACCCCTGGTCGGAAGGGTTCACTGTGTGGCCTCAGGGGTTGTTTTCGCGGGAGCGGGTTCAGCTGGTGGCACCGTTGACGACAGGCTTGTCGATCGCGCCCGCCTGGACGCCCCACTTCTCCAGGATGCTCTTGTACGTGCCGTCGGCCATCAGGGACTGGACGGCGCCCTCGACGGCCTTGGTCAGGTCGGAGCCCTTGGCGAGCACGACGCCGTACGGGGCGGTGTCGGTGACGTCGCCGATCTTCTCCAGCTGCCCGTTGGTCTGCTTGACCGCGTAGTCGACGACCGGCGAGTCGGCCAGCATGACCTGGTCGCGGCCGGAGACCAGCGCCTGGGTGACGTCGGTCTGCAGGTCGAACTTGTCGCCGTCGTTCGGGATGGTCGGCTTGCCGGCCTTGGCGCACGCGGGGTTGATCGTGTCCTTGATCGAGGAGGCCTGGACGGTGCCGGTCTGGACGGCGACCTTCTTGCCGCAGAGGTCCTTGGGGTCGACCTTGTCCGGGTTGCCCTTCTTGACCGCGGTGCCCGTACCGGCGTTGAAGTAGGTGACCATGTCGACGCTGGCCTCGCGCTCCTTCGTGTCGGTGAAGGAGCTCATGCTGAGCGTGTACTTCTTGCTCGTGATGCCCGGGATGATCGAGTCGAACGTGGCGTTCTGGACATCGGCGGTCAGACCCAGCTTCTTGGCGATGGCGTCGGCCAGGTCGACGTCCATGCCGACGATGTCGCCCTTGTCGTCCTTGAACTCGTTTGGCGCGTAGGACGCGTCCGTCGCGACGACGATCTTGCCGGCGGACTTCACGTCGGCCGGCACCAGGGCGGCCAGCGACGGATCGGCGGACACGGCCGGGACCGAGGCGCTCGCGTTGGCGCCGGTCGAGGAGCCGCTGCTGCCGCAGGCGGTCAGACCGAGGGTCAGGGAGGCGGCAACGGCGCCGGCCGCGAGGAGGCGGGTGCGCTGGGTGCGGGCGGTCATGAGGGGATCTCCTCCTGAGGGAGACGTCGGGCGGAGCGCGCCGCGGGAGGCGGCGCACCGGTGCGGCAAGGCCGTACGGCGCTGTACGGGTGCGGGTGGCGCTGTACGTCGTCGTACGGGCAGGGCCGGTGGTGCGCCTGGACCGGGGGTGTCCAGGGTCTTGCGCGGGTACTGCTTCCGCCACCCTCCGCCGAGGTGGACGTTGACCGAACCGCCTCGACCAGTGGCCGGCTCGATCCGAGATGGGGGGAATCCTGCCATCTGATGACGGTCGGGAGGCCCTCATTCAGATCAAAATCGGATAACGAGGGGCCACGTTGTCCGCTATTCGGACGATTCCTTTGCCCCTGTCACCCTGCGTATAAGTATGCAGATCCCGCTGCGCTGCGCCCGGAGGCCCGCCGTCCCCGGTTCAGATGCCGCCGTTGACCACCGCGTTCTGGGCCGCGCCCGCCTGGACGCCCCACTTGGCGAGGATCTTGTCGTAGTCGCCGCTGCGGATGAGCTGGTCGACGGCCTTCGCCACGGTGTCCCGCAGCTCGGTGTCGCTCTTGCGCAGCGCGATCCCGTACGGGTTGGACGTCGACTGCGCGCCCGTCAGCTCGAAGCGGTTGCCGCCGTCGGTGGTCTTCGCCGCGTACGCGGCCACCGGGAAGTCGTTCACGCCGGCCACCGCGGCGCCGGAGGCGACCTCGGCCAGCGCCTTGGTGTCGCTGTCGAACTTGTGCGTCGTCAGGGCTCGGCCGGTACGGGCGCAGACGGCCACCTGGCGGGTGACGATCTGGTCCTGCGTGGTGCCCTGCTGGAGCGCCACCGTCCGGCCGCACAGGTCGTCCAGGGTCTTGATGCCCTTGGGGTTGCCCTTGGGGACGACGATCGAGGTGCCGGCGATGAAGTAGTCCACGAAGTCGACGCCGGGGTCGACCTGCTTGCCGTTGTCGTCCAGGCCGTCGCGGCGCTGGCGGACGTCGCTCAGTGCGGACATCGCGACGTCGAACTGCTTGGCCTGGAGGCCCGGCACCAGCTTGTCGAACGGGGTGTCGACCAGCTCGACCCGCACGTCGAGGATCTTGCCCAGCGCGGTGGCTATCTCCGGGTCCAGGCCGGCCGGCTTGCCGTCGGGGCCGCGGAACTCGACCGGTGCGTAGTTCACGTCCATCCCGATGCGCAGCACCCCCGCGGATCGCTGGGCCTTCGGGAGCTTGGCGCGGATCTCCTGGACCGGGTCCTTCTCGGCGGTCTGCCCGCCGTCGTTGCAGCCGGTCAGCAGCAGGGCTCCGGTGGCGGCCAGGGCGGCGGCGGTGACGGCGGACCGTCGGGAACGGGTTCGGTGGTGCATGAGGGTTGTTGCTCCTGTGGGAGGTACGTGCGGTCGCCACGGGGTCGCGGTGTGTACGACGAATGGCGGCCAAGCGATCCTGCCATCCCGCCCTGCCGGGCCCGTGAGCGGGTGTGTCAGAATTCGGTACCGGGTGACCCCCGAACGCTCGAACCAGACCGCCGAGCCCCGACAGGCTCGGGGTGTTCGGGAACGGAAGTCCTGACGTGGCTCCGTATCCGGAACGCCTGCTCCCCTCCGTGTCTGCGTTCACTCCTGCGGGTGTACGTGCGCCATCGCCGTTGCCGCCGCCGGAGTCCGGCGCTTCCGACGCCGGGCACCATGACGCGACAGCGCGGCGATGAACTGCTCGTGACGAGGACGAAAAGGCACAGGTGCAACGCCTTCGTCCGACCTACGCTCGGCCCGGTAGTACAACGTGGACTTTTACAAGACCCCATAAAACCCTCACCCGAGGGCGCCGCCCGACGCAGCGCCCCGACCCCGCCCCGGGTCCGCTTCGGCGTACCCGGGTTCCGGTTTCCGGACGGGGTCGCTCCGTCCGTCGGCCGCGCGTCCTCGCCAGATCAATGACGAAGAGGTCATCGTGGCAGCGGAGATCATGCACAGCAGCACCCAGGACACCGACGATCCGGTCGACGCCGTTTTCGCGCTCCACCGCGGCGGCAAGATGGAGATCCGCGCGACCGTCCCGGTGCGCGACGCCGACGACCTGTCCCTTGCCTACACCCCCGGTGTCGCACGGGTCTGCACGGCCATCGCCGAGCGGCCGGAGCTGGTGAACGACTACACCTGGAAGTCCAACACGGTCGCCGTCGTCACCGACGGCACCGCGGTGCTCGGCCTCGGCGACATCGGCCCGCAGGCCTCGCTGCCCGTGATGGAGGGCAAGGCCATCCTGTTCAAGCAGTTCGGCGGCGTCGACGCCGTGCCGATCGCGCTCGACTGCACCGGCGTGGACGAGATCGTCGAGACCGTGGTCCGGCTCGCGCCCTCCTTCGGCGGCGTCAACCTGGAGGACATCTCCGCCCCGCGCTGCTTCGAGATCGAGCGCAGGCTCCAGGAGGCCGTGGACATCCCGGTCTTCCACGACGACCAGCACGGCACCGCGATCGTCACCACCGCCGCCCTGTGGAACGCCGCCAAGGTGACCGGCCGTGAGGTCGACTCGCTGCGGGCCGTCATCTCCGGCGCCGGCGCGGCCGGCATCGCCATCGCCAAGATGCTGCTCGCGGCCGGCATCGGCGACGTGGCCGTCTGCGACCGCAAGGGCGTGGTGTACGACGGCCGCGGCGACCTGACGGACGTCAAGGCCGAGATCGCGGCGCTGACGAACCGTTCCGGCCTCAGGGGCTCGCTGGCCGAGGCGCTGTCCGGCGCCGACGTGTTCATCGGCGTCTCCGGCGGCACCGTGCCGGAGGAGGTCGTCGCGACGATGGCCGAGGGCGCGTTCGTCTTCGCGATGGCCAACCCCAACCCGGAGATCCACCCCGAGGTCGCGCACAAGTACGCGGCGGTCGTCGCCACCGGGCGCAGCGACTTCCCGAACCAGATCAACAACGTGCTGGCCTTCCCCGGCATCTTCGCCGGCGCCCTGCAGGTCCGGGCGAGCCGGATCACCGAGGGCATGAAGCTGGCCGCCGCCAAGGCACTGGCGGGTGTCGTCGCCGGCGAACTGACCCCGCAGAAGGTGATCCCCTCGCCGTTCGACGAGCGGGTCGCCCCGGCGGTCTCCAAGGCCGTTGCCGAGGCCGCGCGTGCCGAGGGCGTCGCGCGGATCTGAACCGGACCACGGGTCCTACCACCGGATGAGTCCGACAACCGAACAACCAGACGGCCGGGGCCGGGACACGCGTCACACCCACGTGTGGTTCCCGGCCCCGGCCGTCACGGCTATCGTCCCGACCATGTTTGCTGCCTACGCCGCCCGCATCGACCCCGACGACCCGCTCGCCGGACTGGAGTTGGGCGAACTCCCCGAGCCGCAGGCCCGCCCCGGGTGGAGCGTGGTCACCGTGAAGGCGGCCAGCCTCAACCACCACGACCTCTGGTCGCTGCGCGGGGTCGGCCTGCCCGCCGAGCGGCTGCCGATGATCCTCGGCTGCGACGCGGCCGGCATCGACGAGCACGGCAACGAGGTCGTCCTCCACTCGGTGATCGGCCAGTCCGGCCACGGAGTGGGGCCGGACGAGCCCCGGTCCATCCTCACCGAGCGCTACCAGGGCACCTTCGCGCAGCGGGTGGCCGTCCCGACCTGGAACCTGCTGCCCAAGCCCGCCGAGCTCAGCTTCGAGGAGGCCGCCTGCCTGCCCACGGCCTGGCTGACGGCCTACCGGATGCTGTTCACCAACGCCGGGGTGAAGCCCGGTGGCACCGTCCTGGTGCAGGGCGCGGGCGGCGGCGTGGCGACCGCGCTGATCGTCCTCGGCAAGGCGGCCGGCCTACGGGTCTGGGTCACCGGACGGGACGAGGCCAAGCGCGCGCGAGCCGTCGGGCTCGGCGCCGACGCGGCCTTCGAGAGCGGCGCCCGGCTCCCGGAGCGGGTGGACGCGGTGATGGAGACGGTCGGCGCGGCCACCTGGTCCCACTCGGTGAAGTCGCTGCGCCCGGGCGGCACCATCGTCATCTCCGGCGCCACCTCCGGCCCCAGCCCGAAGGCCGCCGAGCTGAACCGGATCTTCTTCCTGGAGCTCAGGGTGGTCGGCTCGACCATGGGCACCAAGGAGGAGCTGGCCGGGCTGCTCTCGCTCTGCGCGACCGCCGGCGTCCGGCCGGTGATCGACTCGGTGCTGCCGCTGGCCGAGGCCAGGGAAGGCTTCGCCCGGCTCGCCAAGGGCGACGTGTTCGGCAAGATCGTCCTCAACCCCTGAGGCCCTCTTGACGGCCCGCGGGCGCGCGGACGGGCCCGGCGCCCTCCCCCGAGAAGCGCCGGGCCCGCCCGGCCCGCCGGCCGTCAGCCGAGCAGCCGCTTGAGCCGCTCGCCCGCCGCGCCCAGCACCGAGCGCGCCTCGGCGAGCCGCTCGGGCGTCACCCCGCCGTCCCGGGCCGCGTCGCGGACCTGGTCGCGGAAGCGGTCGAGCAGCCGCTCCAGCTCCCGGGCCGGGTCGCCGGCCGGGTCGGTCGCGGCCCACGGCGGCAGGTCGGCCGGGGCGACGGCCGGCTCGTCCTCGTCCAGGTCGATCCTGGTCACCGTCACCTGGTCGGACGGCGCGGACGGCGCGTCCGCCGGGTGCCCCCAGCGGGCCGCGTCCGCCAGCCCGGCCAGACCCCTGGTCAGCTCCGAGAGGCCCTCGGCCAGCCCGGTCGGCCAGTCGCCCTTCGCCGCGTGCTCGCGCACCTGCTGCTCGACCCGGCGCTTGATCCGCAGCGCCTCCTGCTGCGCCGCCGTGCGGGCCGCCTTCGACTGCTCGCGCAGCCGGCGGGCCTCCTCCTCGGCGGCCTTCGCCTTGGCCTTGGCGGCCTTCTCCTGCTCCTTGGCCCGCTTGGCCTGTTCCTTGGCCTGCCGCTTGAACTGGGCGAACTCGTCCTTCGCGCGCTGCCAGGACTCCTTGTCCCCCCACGGCCCGGCCCACGGGTCCTTGTCCTCGGCGCGGTCCGGCCTGGGGGCCGCCTTGGCGGCGTTCCACAGCTCCTCGCGCAGGTCCTTGGCGCTGTCCCGGACGTCCTCGCGGATCGCCCCGGCGAGCTGCGTCACGGAGTCGTGGATCTCCACCTCAAGCTCGTCCAACTCGCCCTGGCGGCTCGCCAGTTCGGCGCGTCCGGCGTCGGTGAGCCGGTACACCTTGCGGCCGCCCTCGGTGCTGTGGGCGACCAGGCCCTCCTGCTCCAGCTTGGCGAGCCGCGGGTAGACCGTCCCGGCGGAGGGCGCGTAGAGGCCCTGGAAGCGCTCCTCCAGGAGGCGGATCACCTCGTAGCCGTGCCGCGGGGACTCGTCCAGCAGCTTCAGCAGGTAGAGCCGCAGCCGGCCGTGGCCGAAGACGGGGCTCATGTCACGCCTCCTTGGTGAGGTCGGGTCCGGCCGGCTTGTCGAGGCTCGGGCCGGCCGGCAGCTCGCGGACCACCACCGGCTCCTCGTCCTCGGCGTCCGGGCGGCGCAGCACCGTGACGGCACCGGAGACGGTGGTCACCGCGAGGCTGCCCTGGCCGTCGCCGAGCTGGCCGGACAGGCGCTTGGCGCCCCAGGTGCCGCCCAGCTTGAGCTGGTCGAAGGTGCTGGAGATGTCGCCGCTGGTGGAGCCGGCGTCGACCCGGGCGTCGGCGAGCGAGGGCAGCCGGACGGCGACCGGGCCGCTGACCGTGGTGACCTTGATGTCGGCCGGGGTGGCCACGTCGAGGTCCAGGGTGACCGCGCCGGTGACCGAGTTGGCCTGGATCCGGTCGGCGGTGCCGGCGACCACGGTGAGCTGGCCGGAGACGGTGTTCACCTTGAGCTGCCCGCCCACCGACTGGGCGTCCACGTCGCCGGAGACGGTGTTGGCGTCGGTGCGGCCCCTGAGGCCGACCAGGGTGGCATCGCCGTTGGCGCTCTGCACGGAGACGTGCCCGGCGAAGCCGGAGACGGTGGCACCGGCCGAGACGGTGCCGACCTTGACCTCGGTGTCGGCCGGGACGGTGACGGTGACCCCGGCGACCCGCTTGTCCTTGAGCGAGCCGAAGAAGCTCTTGATCGAGGCGACCGACTTGAGCGAGTCGCCGATCTCGCCCCAGCTGCTGATGTCCTTGTAGGTGACCGTCAGGACGCCGTCCACCAGCGTCACGTGCAGCGGCTCGCCGCGGAGCTCGGTGACCTCCAGGCGGGCGGGGCCGTCGGCCGCCACCACGTTCACGGTGCCGTCGATGACCCGCACGTTGACCGTGCGCACCGCCTCGTCGATGGTGATGCTGTCGGGCCCGTCGACCGTCCACTGGCTCATCTCTGCCGCCTCCCGTTGCGACTCGCGATGTATCGCGTTCTCTGCTAAAGACGATATATCGCGTGGCGGGAAAAGCAAGCGGTCCGGTCCCTGATCCCGGCCCGGATCCGACCCCGGGACCACCCCTACGGGGGCAAGCGAGAGGCCCGGAGGGCAACAGCCTTCCGGGCCTCTCACTGGCGGTTCACCGCGTCACTCGTCGTCCTCGTCGTCGAGCCGAGCCAGCCAGGTGGCCAGCCGCTCGACCGGGATCTCGAAGTCGGGGTTGAGGTCGACGAACTCGCGCAGGCGCTCGGCCAGCCACTCGAACGTGACCTCCTCGTCGCCGCGCCGGCTCTCCAGCTCCTCGATGCCTCGGTCGGTGAAGTACACGGTTCGCTCCGGTCGGATGGGGGTTGACCTGGTCAGGATAGACCCGGCTGGCCGTTGGCCCGCCAGGTGCTGACGGTCACCTTGGCGGCTCCGGTGCTGGCGTCGGCGACCTCCACGGCCGCGACGGCGATGTTCTGGGTCACCCGGTCGCGGATGCACAGCAGCCGGTCCGCCGGGACGTGGTTGAAGCTCAGGTCGGTGTCCGGGCGGGAGTCGATCGCGCTCGCGCACTGCTCCGGGGTGACGCTGGCCTCGCTGATCACCGCGAAGTCGGAGGCGTCGTCGCCGTAGCCGGAGAAGGCGTCCGCCCGGCCGCCGCAGCACTGCGCCTTGCCGACGCCGAAACCCCACTTCAGGTTGGTCTCCCGCGGCACCACCTTGCCGGCGTTCAGGTCGATCCGGTAGGCGTCGCTGGAGTAGTCGGCGGCGGGGATGGCGAGCGAGACCTTCTGGAGCGCCGGGGTGTAGCCGGCGGGGCGGGCGGGCGCCGAGACGGTGCCGCCGGGCGTGCCGGGCTTGGAGGTCGGGGCCGTCACCGGGGCGTTGCTGGAGGTCGCGGTCGGGGCGGGCCCGGCGCTCTGCGAGGGCACCGGGGCGGCGGTCTGGGTCACCGTGACCTGGGCGGACGGCGTGCTGCTGCTCGACTTGCCGTCGTTCAGCTTCTTCATCAGGAAGACGCCGCCGGCGGTGCCGCCGATCGCCATCACCAGGGCGACCACGAGCAGGGCCTTCCAGGACACCCCGCCCTTCTTCGCCTTGGGCTCGGGCCCGGGCTCCGGGGCGTTGGTGACCACCGGGCCGGGCGGCGGGGTGTCGAAGGACGGCGGCTCGGTGCGCAGCTGCACGGTGGGCGGTGAGGAGGGCACCGGGGCGGTCGGCGACTCGGTGGACGGCTGCGGGGCGCCGTACGCGCCGACCGGCGGCGGCACGAAGCCGGGCGGGGGCCCGGCGGGCGCCTGCGGGCCGGGCGGCTGCGCGGAGGCGGTGACGGCGGTGGCCGGGTGGGTGGGCCCTGCGGGCGATGGGAGGCCGGCCGGCGGCGGGGGAGTGGCCGGGACGGCCGGCATCGGGGTCGGCGGGGTGGCGGGGGCGGCCGGCAGCGGGGTGGGCGGAGTCCTGGGAAGGTCCGAGCGGCGGGTGATCTCGGTGTTGACCTGGCGCGGCAGCCAGTCGTCGCCGAACCGCAGCTGCCCGCCGACCTCCGGGTGGTTGCGGGCGACCTGGATGATCTCGGCGGGCGTCGGCCGGTCCTCCGGGGACTTCGCCAGGCAGCGCAGGATCAGCTCGCGCAGGTCGGCCGGGACGGCGTCCATGTCGGGCTGCTCGTGCACCACCCGGTAGAGCACGGCGGTGTCGGGGCCGTCGCCGAACGGCGCCGAGCCGCCGGCCACGTACGCGGCCAGCGCGCCGAGCGCGAAGACGTCGGTGGCCGGGGTGACCGCGCGGCCCTGGGCCTGCTCGGGGGACATGAAGGCGGGGGAGCCGATCCGGTAGCCGGTGCCGGTCAGCGCGGTGGCGTCGGCGGCCCGGGCGATGCCGAAATCGATCACCCGCGGGCCGTCCCCGGCGACCAGCACGTTGGCGGGCTTGAGGTCGCGGTGTACCACCTCGACGCTGTGGATGGCCTGGAGCGCCTCGGCGATGCCGCCCATCAGCAGCAGGACGGTGCGCACCGGCAGCGCGCCGTTCTCGCGCACGACCTGCTGGAGGGACGGGCCGGGCACGTACGCGGTGACCAGCCAGGGGGCGTCCGAGTCCAGGCCGCCGGAGTCGATCACCTGTGCGGTGTAGAGCCCGTGGATCCGCTGGGCGTTGCTGACCTCCTGGGCGAAGCGGCGGCGGAACTCGCCGTCCTCGGCGAACTCGGGGCGGACCACCTTGAGGGCGACCGGGCGCCCGCCCGGCGTGTACGAGAGGTAGACCCGGCCCATGCCGCCGGCCCCCAGCCGGGCGAAGATCCGGTAGCCGCCGACCTCCCGGGGGTCGTCGGGCTGCAGCGGCTGGAAGACCAGCGGGAGCTTGCTGGCGTCTTTCGGCGTGTCGGCGGTCATGCGGTGATCCCCCTGGGAGAACGGTGAGGTCGTCCGACCGGCCCCGGGGTGCGGTGACGGGCACCGGGGGCAGCGGTCCGGCGAGGCATAACCTATCGATCCGTCAGGTGGGACGGCACGGCGGTGCGCGTTTGGTTGCAGAGCTGCGACCTTGGCATGGCACCGCGGTGAAACGGTTCTGCGGCAAACGAAGCGGCCCCCGTCCTCCCGAGGGGGAGGACGGGGGCCGACAGCGTCATGTCGCTGGGGCGTCAGGGCGTCAGATCGAGAAGACCTCTTCGATCAGGGCCTGCTGCTCGGCGGCGTGGCGCTTGGCCGAGCCGACCGCCGGGGACGAGGCCGCCGGACGGGCGACGCGGCGCAGGCGCGAGTCGCCCGCGCTGCGGCCGATGACGACCTGCAGGTGGTCGACCAGGTTCATCGCGATGAACGGCCAGGAACCCTGGTTGGCCGGCTCCTCCTGCGCCCAGATGAACTGGACGTTGTCGCCGTAGCGGGCCAGCTCCTCCTGGAGCTCGGCCACCGGCAGCGGGTAGAGCCGCTCGACCCGGACGATCGCCGTGTCGGTGACGCCGCGCTCGGCGCGCGCCGCCTCCAGGTCGTAGTAGAACTTGCCGGCGGTGATGACCACCTTGCGGACCTGCGCCGGGTCGACGGTGGTGTCGCCGATGACCGGGCGGAACGAGCCGGACAGGAACTCCTCGGTCGCACTGGCCGCGGCCTTCAGACGCAGCATCGACTTCGGGGTGAAGACGACCAGCGGCTTGTGGTGCGGGTTGTGCGCCTGCCAGCGCAGCAGGTGGAAGTAGTTCGACGGCAGGGTCGGCATGGCGACCGTCATGTTGTTCTGCGCGCACAGCTGCAGGAAGCGCTCCGGGCGGGCGGACGAGTGGTCCGGGCCCTGGCCCTCGTAGCCGTGCGGCAGCAGCAGGGTGACGCCGGAGTGCTGGCCCCACTTCTGCTCGGCGGAGGCGATGTACTCGTCCACCATGGTCTGCGCGCCGTTGACGAAGTCGCCGAACTGCGCCTCCCACATGACCAGCGCGTTCGGGCGGGTCAGCGAGTAGCCGTACTCGAAGCCCATGGCCGCGTACTCCGACAGCAGGCTGTCGTAAACGGTGTAGCGGGCCTGGTCCTCGGTGAGGTACTGCAGCGGGGTGTAGTCCTCGCCGGTCTTGCGGTCGATCAGGACGGCGTGCCGCTGGCCGAAGGTGCCGCGGCGGCTGTCCTGGCCGGCCAGGCGGACCGGGTGGCCCTCCATGAGCAGCGAGCCGATGGCGAGGGTCTCGCCCATCGCCCAGTCGATGGTGTTGTCCTCGACCGAGGCGGCGCGGCGCTGCAGCTGCGGCAGCAGGCGCGGGTGGACGGTCAGCCAGTCCGGGTGGTTGATCTGGGAGGCGGCGATCCGCTTGACCATCTCCTGGGAGATGCCGGTCCGGATGGAGACCGGGAAGTCGGCGACCGGCTTGCCGGCGCCGGCCGCGGCGGGCGCCTGGGCGGCGTCGCGGACCTCGGCGAAGACCTTCTCCAGCTGGCCCTGGAAGTCCTGGAGCGCCTGCTCCGCCTCTTCCATGGTGATGTCGCCGCGACCGATCAGGCCCTCGGTGTACAGCTTGCGCACCGAGCGCTTCTTGTCGATCAGGTCGTACATCAGCGGCTGGGTGAACGACGGGTTGTCGGCCTCGTTGTGACCGCGGCGGCGGTAGCAGATGAGGTCGATCACCACGTCCTTGTGGAACTCCTGGCGGAACTCGAAGGCGAGCCGCGCGACGCGGACCACGGCCTCCGGGTCGTCGCCGTTCACGTGGAAGATCGGGGCCTCGATCATGCGGGCCACGTCGGTGCAGTACATCGAGGAGCGGCTGCTGGCCGGGGCGGCGGTGAAGCCGACCTGGTTGTTCACCACGATGTGCACGGTGCCGCCGGTGCGGTAGCCGCGCAGCTGCGACATGTTCAGGGTCTCCGCGACGACGCCCTGGCCGGCGAAGGCCGCGTCGCCGTGGATCTGGATCGGCAGCACCGGGAAGGTGGTGCCGCCCTGGTCCAGGATGTCCTGCTTGGCGCGGGCGATGCCCTCGACGACCGGGTCCACGGCCTCCAGGTGGGAGGGGTTCGCGGCGAGCGAGACCTTGATGGTCTCGCCGTCCAGGCCGGTGAAGGTGCCCTCGGCGCCCAGGTGGTACTTGACGTCGCCGGAGCCGTGCATCGACTTCGGGTCGAGGTTGCCCTCGAACTCGCCGAAGATCTTGCCGTACGGCTTGCCGACGATGTTGGCCAGCACGTTCAGGCGGCCGCGGTGGGCCATGCCGATGACGGCCTCGTCGAGGCGGTGCTCGGCGGCGGAGTCGATGGTCGCGTCCAGCAGCGCGATCAGCGACTCACCGCCCTCCAGCGAGAAGCGCTTCTGCCCGACGTACTTGGTCTGCAGGAAGGTCTCGAAGGCCTCGGCCGAGTTCAGGCGGCGCAGGATCCGCAGCTGCTCCTCGCGCTCGGGCTTCGCGTACGGCTTCTCCAGGCGCTCCTGCAGCCACTTGCGCTGCTTCGGGTCCTGGATGTGCATGTACTCGATGCCGACGGTGCGGCAGTAGGTGTTGCGCAGCAGGCCGAGGATGTCGCGGAGCTTCATCATCTTCTGGCCGCCGAAGCCGCCGACCGCGAACTCGCGCTCCAGGTCCCACAGGGTGAGGCCGTGCTGGACGACGTCCAGGTCGGGGTGCTTGCGCTGCTTGTACTCCAGCGGGTCGGTGTCGGCCATCAGGTGGCCGCGGACCCGGTAGGAGTGGATCAGCTCCATGACGCGGGCGGTCTTGTTGACCTCGTCGTCGTGGGTGGTGGCGACGTCGGTGGCCCAGCGGACCGGCTCGTACGGGATCCGCAGCGACTCGAAGATCTCGTCGTAGAAGCCGTTCTCGCCGAGCAGCAGGCGGTGGATCTCGCGCAGGAACTCGCCGGACGCCGCGCCCTGGATGACGCGGTGGTCGTAGGTCGAGGTCAGCGTCATGATCTTGGAGACGCCCAGGCGGGCCAGGGTCTCCGGGGCGGAGCCCTGGAACTCGGCCGGGTACTCCATGGCGCCGACGCCGACGATGGTGCCCTGGTTCTGCATCAGGCGCGGCACGGAGTGCACGGTGCCGATGCCACCGGGGTTGGTCAGCGAGATCGTGACGCCGGTGAAGTCGTCCATGGTCAGCTTGTTGGCGCGGGCCCGGCGGACGATGTCCTCGTAGGCCTGCCAGAAGCCGAAGAAGTCGAGGGTCTCGGCCTTCTTGATGGCCGCGACGACGAGCTGGCGGTCGCCGTTGGGCTTGACCAGGTCGATGGCCAGGCCGAGGTTGACGTGCTCGGGCTTGACCAGGAAGGCCTTGCCGTCCTCCACCTTGTAGCTGTGGTTCATGCCCGGGGCGGCCTTGATGGCCTGGACCAGGGCGTAGCCGATCAGGTGGGTGAAGGAGACCTTGCCGCCGCGGGCGCGCTGCAGGTGGTTGTTGATGACGATGCGGTTGTCGATCAACAGCTTCGCCGGGACGGCGCGGACCGAGGTCGCGGTCGGCACTTCCAGCGAGGCGTCCATGTTCGAGGCGACGGCCTTCGCCGGGCCGCGCAGCTGGACCAGCTCCGGGCCGGTGGCCTCGGGAGCGGCGGGAGCGGCCGGGGCGGCGGCCTTGGGGGCCGGCGGCGCGGCGGGCGCGGCGGCGAGCGGCGCGGGGGCCGCCGCCGGGGCCGGGGTGGCCGGCGCGGCGGGGGCGGGTGCGGCCGGAGCAGCAGCGGGCGCGGGGGCAGCGGCAGGGGTCGGCGTGGGGCCGGCCTGGGTCGCGGCCTGGGTCACTGGGGTCACCTCGGAACCGGGCTTGTAGTCGGCGAAAAAGTCCCACCAGGCTCGGTCGACCGAGTTCGGGTCCTGGAGGTACTGCTGGTAGATCTCATCGACGAGCCACTCATTGGGGCCGAAGCCAGTGGAGCTTGCCGAGCTGTTGGGGGTTTCTTGGGACTGTGGCGACACGGCGGCAACCGCCCTCTTCCGCTTCCTTTTGGGATGTTTGGACAGCGGGGATTAAGGCTACGCCCCTGACCAGTGATCGCGCAGTCCCCGGGGCTCAGGCGTCGCCCAGATCACAGTCCTGACCTGCGGATTGGCCGAAAATATGCGTTAGAAACGCGCATCTGAGGGGAAGCGGCCAGGAGCGATCGGCCCCCATATCAGGGCGAAAACGGACAAAGCCCCGCTCGAACCTTCGAGCGATCTTCGTGTACGTCTGTGTCGGATCTGTGACACAAGCCCCAGTGTGCACCCCTCTGCGCACTCCCGCCGGGATTCCTGGACGATCGCACGAGCTCAGGGCTGCCCGGGCAGCCGGACCTCGATCCGGCAGCCGCGCGGCGACTCCGCGACCGCGATCCGCCCGCCGTGCAGGTCCACCGCCCAGCGGGCGATGGCCAGGCCCAGGCCGGTGCCGCCGTCGGAGCCCGGCCCCTGGGCGGTGGCGGTGCCGCTGCGGCTGAACCGCTCGAAGACCCGGCTGCGGTCGGCCGGCGGGATGCCCGGGCCCTCGTCCTCGACCTCCAGCAGCAGACCGCCGGGCTCGCCGTCGGGCCGCGCGCGCACCGTCACGGTGCCGCCGGGAGGGGAGTGCTTGCAGGCGTTGTCGACCAGGTTGGCGACCACCTGGTGGAGCCGTTCCGGGTCCGCCACACCGGTCAGGCCGGCCGGACTGACCTCCAGCGCGAGCCGGACGTCCCCGCGCCGGGAGAACGCCCCGCCCGCCGTCGCGCCGTCCACGGTGACGCCGCGCAGCACGCCGTCCAGGAACTCGCGCACCTCGAAGGGGCGGGCGTCGAGGTCGACCACGCCGTCGTCGATCTTGGAGAGGTCGAGCAGGTGGGTGACCAGGCGGCCGAGCCGCTCGGTCTGTTCCAGGGCCGCCTCCAGGGTCGCCGGATTGGGCTGCACGACGCCGTCGACCACGTTCTCCAGCACGGCGCGCAGCGCGGCGATGGGCGTGCGCAGCTCGTGCGAGACGTTGGCGACCAGTTCGCGCCGGTGCCGGTCGGCGGCCTCCAGGTCGGAGGCCATCTGGTTGAACGTGGCGGCCAGCTCGCCGATCTCGTCGCGCGAGTTCACCTCGACCCTTCGGCTGTAGTCGCCGGAGGCCATCGCGCGGGCGGCCGCGGTCATCTCGCGCAGGGGGGCGGTCAGCCCGTGCGCGAGGAACTGCATGAAGAGCAGCGACGCGATCATCGAGAAGATCATGATGATGCGGATCTGGGTCTCGGACTTCATCGCCACGACGACCATGCCGCTCGCGAGGAAGACGGAGACGATCACGAGCAGCGCGAGCTTGCCCTTGATCGACCGGACGGGGTCGAGCGGCCGGATGTCGGCCCAGACCCGGCGGGCGGCGCGGGCGGCGAAGGTCTGCGACCGCGTGCCGTCGGCGTCCCCGTTGCGTTGCTGTGGAAAGGTCATTGGTTCCCTGTGGGTCCCCCGCGTGTGCACGGCGGTTCGGGACACGGGCCCCCCGGAGGCCCGATGCCCGAGGCGCCGCTAGGAGAGCGGGGCCTCCAGCGCGTAGCCGACGCCGTGGACGGTGCGGATCCAGCTGGCGCCGATCTTCCGGCGCAGTGCCTTGACGTGGCTGTCGACGGTGCGGGTGCCGGACGCGTCGGTCCAGTCCCACACCTCGGCCAGCAGCTGCTCGCGGGTGAGCACGGCGCGCGGCTGAGCGGCCAGGCAGGCGAGCAGGTCGAACTCGGTCGGCGTCAGGTGGACGTCGCCGGAGGCGAGGCGCACCCGGCGCTGCACGTGGTCGATCTCCAGCTCGCCGAAGCGCAGCGAGCCGAGCGCGGGCGTGCGGGCGGCCTGCTGGGCGCGCTCGACGCGGCGCAGCAGCACGTTGACCCGGGCGGCCAGTTCGCGCATGGAGAAGGGCTTGGTCATGTAGTCGTCGGCACCGACGCCGAGGCCGACCAGCAGGTCCGTCTCGTCGTCGCGCGCGGTCAGCATCAGCACCGGCACCGGTCGCTGGGCCTGGATCCGGCGGCACACTTCGAGGCCGTCGAACCCGGGCAGCATGATGTCGAGGACGACCAGGTCCGGCTGCCAGGTGTGGAAGCCGTCGACCGCGCCGGGGCCGTCGTGGGCCACGGCGACCTTGAAGCCCTCCGCGCCCAGCCGGGCCGCGATCGACTCCGCGATCGTGGGCTCGTCCTCCACCACCAGCACTCTGCGCTGGCTGCTCACCGTGCCGCCGCTGTTGCTGCTGTCCTGCTGAATTTCTGTCACGGTCACGCCACCGCCCCCAGGGCTGCGGGCCGGCCACCTGTGGGGATGGCGGGGCTCCGCTTCGTAGTCTTGTTCCGTCGTGGATTGTGCCGGGTCCGCCGTCCCGTAGCCGTGCGCGGATCGGAGGGCGGAGGTCGGACACCCGCTTCTCCCGCGCACTTCGCAGCGTACGGACAGCGGCTGCCTCCCGGCAGGTGGACCGGACGTTTCCGGCCCGTTGGGCCGGTTGTCGGCCCGCTCTCGGACCCACTCACGAGTGGGCACGGGCCGATACCTTACCCGGCGTTTTTTCACTGCGTAACGGTACGTATGCAGTCGAGTTGATGCCAAGTCGCCGGTCAGGGCCGCTACTGACGGGTCAAGTGGAAGTAGGTCTGGACCAATAGCGGAATCCGACCGGACGGCCGGTCCGCCGGTCTTCACGGGCTTTTCTCAGCTGGCTCTCAGGACCGCGACGTAACGTGATCACGACAACGCCCTGCAGGAGGGATTCCGGGCGCGCGCCGGTACGTTGGTCCCCCCGGACGGGAGTCGCGGGCCGGGGTCGGTGGCTGCGGGGCGTGGAGCGGAGGCGGCATGGCTGGACTGCGGCGCGGTGGCGGGCCGGTGGAGCCGCGCCCAGGGTCGCGCGCGCCGTCGGCCGGGCCCCCGTACGGGATGCTCCGGCTCGGGCTGCGCGCCGGGGTGGCCGAGTGGCTGCTGGCCCGGGTGCCGACGCCCCGGCGCAACCCTTTCGCGCTCGGATATCTGGCCGTGGTGGGTGCCACCACGGCCTTTGCCAAACTCGCGGATCCGGATCTCGTCCTGCGGCTGCAGCAGGCCTCCAGTTCGGACGGCCACAATCTTTTGCACCACCCGATGCGAGCCCTGCTGCTCAGCGGTTTCTGGGTGGCCGGCGAGGTGTGGATGCCGTACCTGTGGGGATTCGCCTTCACCGTCGCGCCGCTGGAACGCCGGGTCGGCTCCCGGCGGGCGGCGGCGGTCTTCGCGATCGGGCACGTCACGGCCACGCTGCTGTCCCAGGTGGTGGTGATCACCGCCGTGGAGACCGGGCAGCTGGAGCCCGCGGCGATGGACTACCTCGACATCGGCGTCAGCTACGGCGTGCTGGTCAGTCTCGGCGCGCTCGCCGGACTGCTCTCCTGGCGCGGGCGGCTGCTGGCGCTGGGGGGTGCCGCGGTGCTGATCGCCGAGCAGATCGCCACCGAGAGCGACCTGGTCACCGCGGTGGGCCACCCGGCGGCGGTGCTCACCGGCGTGGCGCTGTGGCGCTGGCTGCGCCGCAGGCCCGGAGGCCGGCTGCACCTGCTGCGCGCGGAGGTGCCGGAGGCCGGTCCCGCGCCCGCGTCCGCGTCCGGCGGGGCCCCGGTCTTGGATGTCCGTTAACTCGTTCGGGGGTTTTTGACGACCTTCCGGCGACCCCCGCCGGCACCCCTTTTCCGTTCGCTCACGGCGAACACGGATCGGGGAACACGCGGCGCCCCGGAAGCCTTAGTCAGGTCGACTCAAGTTCACTGACTGGGGAGAGATCATGGCATCGACGTCCACACCGCTCACCCTGCCCGTGCTGCCGCTCGACGACGAGGTCGTCCTGCCGGGCATGGTGGTCCCGCTGGACCTGAAGGACACCGAGGTGCGCGCCGCGGTGGAGGCCGCCCGCGCGGCGGCCGGCGGCGGCAAGCCGCAGGTCCTGCTGGTCCCGCGGGTGGACGGCTCGTACGCGGCGGTCGGCACGCTCGCCACCGTCGAGCAGGTCGGCCGACTGGCGGACGGGGAGCCGGCCGCGCTGGTGCGCGCCGTGCGCCGGGTCCGGATCGGCGTCGGCACCACCGGGCCGGGCGCCGCCCTCTGGGTCGAGACCACGCCGTTCCGGGAGTCCTCGGTGGGCGTGCCGGTGGCCGGCCGGGCCGCCGAGCTGGTCAAGGAGTACAAGGCGCTGTCCACCCAGTGGCTGCGCAAGCGCGGCGCCTGGCAGATCGTCGACCGGGTGGCCCAGATCGAGGGCGTCGGCGAGCTCGCCGACAACATCGGCTACGCGCCCTTCGCCACCGCCGAGCAGAAGCTCAAGGTGCTGCTGGAGGCCGACCAGGTCGCCCGCCTGGAGTACGCGCTGACGCTGCTGCGCGACCACCTCGCCGAGGAGGAGGTCAACGACTCGATCCGCAAGGACGTCGAGGAGGGCGTGGCCAAGCAGCAGAAGGAGTTCCTGCTGCGCCGCCAGCTGGAGGCCGTCCGCAAGGAGCTGGCCGAGCTGAACGGCGACCCGGCCGACGAGGAGGGCGACTACCGCGCCCGGGTCGAGGCCGCCGACCTGCCGACGACGGTCCGCGAGGCGGCCCTGAAGGAGGTCGACAAGCTGGAGCGTTCATCCGACCAGTCCCCCGAGGGCTCGTGGATCCGCACCTGGCTGGACACCGTCCTGGAGCTGCCGTGGAACGAGCGCACCGAGGACGCGTACGACATCGCCGGCGCCCGTGCGGTGCTGGACGCGGACCACGCCGGTCTCGCCGACGTCAAGGACCGCATCGTCGAGTACCTCGCCGTGCGCAAGCGCCGGGCCGATCAGGGGCTCGGGCTGGTCGGCGGGCGCCGGGGAGGAGCGGTGCTGGCGCTGGTCGGCCCGCCCGGGGTCGGCAAGACCTCGCTCGGCGAGAGCGTGGCCCGCGCGATGGGCCGCACGTTCGTCCGGGTCGCGCTCGGCGGAGTCCGGGACGAGGCCGAGATCCGCGGCCACCGGCGCACCTACGTCGGCGCGCTGCCCGGCCGCCTCGTGCGGGCGATCAAGGAAGCCGGCTCGATGAACCCGGTCGTCCTGCTCGACGAGATCGACAAGGTCGGCTCCGACTACCGGGGCGACCCGGCCGCCGCCCTGCTGGAGGTGCTGGACCCGGCGCAGAACCACACCTTCCGGGACCACTACCTGGAGGTCGAGCTCGACCTGTCCGACGTCGTCTTCCTCGCCACCGCCAACGTGCTGGAGGCCATCCCCGAGCCGCTGCTCGACCGGATGGAGCTCGTCCGCCTCGACGGCTACACCGAGGACGAGAAGGTCGTCATCGCCCGCGACCACCTGCTCCCGCGCCAGCTGGAGCGGGCCGGGCTCGGCGGCGAGCAGGTCGGCGTCGACGAGTCGGCGCTGCGCAGGCTCGCCGGGGAGTACACCCGCGAGGCCGGCGTGCGGAACCTGGAACGCTCGATCGCCCGGGTGCTGCGCAAGATCGCCGCGCAGGCCGAGCTCGGCGAGCGCGACCTGCCCGCCACGATCGGCGCGGACGACCTGCGCGCCCTGATCGGCCGCCCGCACCACGTGCCGGAGGCCGCCCAGGAGCCGGCCGAGCGGCGCACCGCCGTCCCCGGCGTGGCCACCGGCCTCGCGGTGACCGGGGCCGGCGGCGACGTCCTCTACATCGAGGCCTCGCTCGCCGACGCCGAGACCGGCGGCACCGGGCTGACCCTGACCGGACAGCTGGGCGACGTCATGAAGGAGTCCGCGCACATCGCGCTCTCCTTCCTGCGCTCGCGCGGCGCCGAGCTGGAGCTGCCGGTCACCTCGCTGCGCGACCGCGGCGTGCACCTGCACGTCCCGGCCGGGGCCGTCCCCAAGGACGGGCCGAGCGCCGGCATCACCATGACCACCGCGCTCGCCTCGCTGCTCTCCGGCCGCAAGGTGCGCACGGACGTGGCGATGACGGGCGAGGTGTCGCTGACCGGGCGGGTGCTGCCGATCGGCGGGGTGAAGCAGAAGCTGCTCGCCGCCGACCGGGCCGGGGTCACCACGGTGATCATCCCCAAGCGCAACGAGGCCGACCTGGACGACGTCCCGGCCGAGGTGCTGGAGCGGCTCACCGTGCACCCGGTGTCGGACGTCCGGGAGGTGCTCACGCTGGCCCTCGAACCGGCCGAGGTGCTCGTCGCCGCCGCCTGACGCGGGTCCACGGCCCGGGCGGAGCAGTACGGCTGCTCCGCCCGGCGCCCATCGCAACCTCCGCCGGGTGGACCGCCCCGCCGGGTTCCTCGGCGGGGCTTCCGCTTCGGCGCGCTCCGGACGGTCGGCTCGATCGCACCCGGCGGAGTGGTCCACCAGGGCGCGACCGCCGGCGTCCTGAGGACTTCCGCCGAGTGATCCGGGGGGACGGCACGCCGCGTGCGAGACTGCCAAGATGCCGTCCCCCACTCAGCGCGTTCTGGCCCGGGTGCCGGCGAGGCTGCGCCCGTTCCTGGTGCGGCACCGCAGGCTGGTGAAGTTCCTGCTGGTGGGCGGCACCTGCTTCGTGCTCACCACGGTGATCAACTTCGAACTGAAGTTCACCGTCCTGGAGCACAAGCCGGTGGTCGCACTGACCATCGCGACCGTGATCGCCACCGTCGTCTCCTACGTGCTGAACCGCCGCTGGGCCTTCCGGGCCCAGGGGCAGCGGCGTGAGGCGGCGCTGTTCTTCCTGGTCAGCGCGGTGGCGATCGCCGTCAACGACGTGCCGCTGGCGATCTCGCGGTACGTCCTCGACCTGCGCGAGCCGTACGTCGGCTCCCTCACCCAGGAGGTCGCGGACTTCCTCAGCGGCATGATCGTCGGCACCTTCGTGGCGATGTTCTTCCGCTTCTGGGCGATGCAGCGCTGGGTGTTCACCCGCCTCGCCGAGCCCGTCGGCACGAGAGCGCAGCCGTCCCTCGAACCCGGTTACGCTGCACACGAGACGCCCCGGGAGACACCCAGGGCGAGGTGAGGCCGGGTGACCGCGATGCATGAGCCGGACGGTGTCCGGACCGGACCCGCCAGCCAGCAGGGCATGCGCCGGGCCAACCTGGCGCTGGTGATCGGCGTGATCGCGCGCGCCCCGCGCTCCCGCGCCGAGGTGGCCGCCGAGACCGGACTGACCAGGGCGGCGGTCTCCTCGCTCGCCGAGGAGCTGATCGCCGGCGGACTCGTGGTCGAGGAGGGCCCGGCCGCGCCGAGCGGCAAGGTCGGCCGGCCCGGCACCGCGCTCGGCCTCAACCCGCGCGGGCCCGGCGGCCTCGGCGCGGAGATCGGCGTCGAGCACCTCGGCGCCTGCGTGGTCGACCTGCGCGGCGAGGTCCGCGCCTGGCGCCGCCAGGAGATCCGCAACCGGGGCCGCTCGCCCGCCGCCGTCATGGCCGACCTCGCCGAACTGTTGCGCCGGGCCGTCGCCGACGCGGGCCTGCGCCCGGCCGCGCTCGAGCTCGCCGTGCCCGGGCTGGTCGGCACCTCCGGCGGGGTGCTCCAGAGGGCCGCCAACCTCGGCTGGCAGAACGTGCCGCTCGCCGCCGAGCTGCGCCTCGCGCTGCGCGCGGCCGGCTCGGAGGAGCTGGCGGAGCTCGCGATCGACGCGGACAACGAGGCCAACCTGGGCGGGCTCGCCGAACTCTGGCTGGGCGGCGGCCCGGACCACTTCCTGCACGTCTCCGCCGAGGCCGGCGTCGGCGCGGCGATCGTGATCGGCGGCCGGCTGCTGCGCGGTGCGCGCGGCTACGCGGGCGAGCTCGGCCATGTGCCGGTCCGCCCGGACGGGCCGCGCTGCGCATGCGGCGCGCACGGCTGCCTGGAGCAGTACGCGGGGGAGGCGGCCGTGCTGCGCGCGGCCGGGCTGGAGAGCATCCGCGGGGACTGGGTGGGGCTGCTCGCCGAGCGCGCCGAGGCCGGGGGCGAGGAGGTGCGCAAGGCGCTGGCCGGGGCCGGGTCGGCGCTCGGCATCGCGGCGTCGGGCGCGGTCAACCTGCTGGACCCGGCCGAGGTGGTGCTGGGCGGCGGCTACGCCCAGCTGGCTCCCTGGCTGCTGCCGGAGATGCGGGCCGAGCTGCGGGCCCGGGTGACCGTCCGCCCCTGGTCGGACGACCGGCTGACGGTCTCCCGGCTCGGGCGGCGCGGACCGCTGCTGGGTGCCGCCGTCGGGGTGGTGCGCGCCGTCCTGGCCGATCCGGGCCGGCTGGCGGGCGCCTGAGACGACCGTGCCCCCGGCACGGGGCCGGGGGCACGGGTTCCTGCCGACCGGGGCTCGGCCAGGCGGGGGCTCAGGCCTCCGCGACCAGCTCCCGGCCGCCGGAGCGCGGGCCGCGCACGACGGCGAGCAGGGCGACCGCCACGCCGATCACCGCCCACACGACGAGCACCAGGAGCGGCATCGCCAGGTTGGCCGACCCGAAGTAGGCGATCGACTTGGTCGCGGCGGTGCCGGCGCCGTTCGGGATCCACGAGCCGATCGCGCGCCAGAACGGCGGCATCATCGGCGCCGGGTAGACCCCGCCCGCGCTCGGGTTGCCGAGCACGACGAAGACCAGCACCGCGATGCCGATGCCGATGATGTCGAACAGGCACTGCAGCGCCATGGTGAACGCGCCGACCGTGAACACCACCAGGGCTCCCACCGCCGACAGGCTCGGGATCGAGCCGGGCAGCGCGTCCAGGACCGGACCGGCGATCAGGGTGCCGAAGACGCCGGCCGCGATCGAGTACAGCGCCATCGCGCCGAGCCGGATCAGCAGACGGTGGGTGTTGGCCGGCTTGGAGCCGGCGCTGATGCCGAGGATCGAGGCGACCAGGTAGCCGCCGACGCACCAGCCGATGACCAGGTAGAAGGCGGAAAGGCCGTTGGTGTCGCCCTTGGCGAGCGGAACGACGTCCTCGACCTTGAGGGTGCGGCCCTGGGCCTTCTCCAGTGCGGTCGTGATGGTCTCGGCGGCCTTGGCGGCGGACGTGCCGCGGGCGCCGCCGGTCAGCAGGGTGTCCTCGGTGCCGGCCGTGTTGAAGACCAGCGCGGCGTAGATCTTCTGGTCCTTGATCCGCTGGGTGGCGGTCTCGGCGTCCGGCGCCGTGACCGGCTTCACGGCGTCGTTCGGCACCGACTCCAGCGCGCCGACCAGCTTGGGGGCGACCTGCGGCGGGGCGACCACCGCGATCGACAGGTTGTGCGGGGCCGGCTTGTGCAGCGCCCCGACGTACGAGGTGATGAAGCCGAGCTGGAGCAGCAGTACGGCGATCACCATCAGCGCGGCGCGCGGCGTGACCGCTCCCTTCAGTTCGGCGACGAAACCCTGCCCCGGGGCGGCCATCCACATCTCCTTGGGTGTCGGGGGAAACCCCCGGTTTCGGGGGGAATCCTGCGGTTCGGGGGGAAACTGATACTTCGAGAGCCGATACTTCATACCATGAAGTAGTTGGCTTGTCGCACCTCGCGTGCCGCGTTCCGGCCAGGGCGGCTGCGGGATACTGGCGCGGTGAGTGCGGAGAGCGACGGGCAGGTGCCGGGCGGGCGAACACTGGACGAGGACGCGCTGTTGGCGGTCGACCGGGAGGTCGCGCTGATGTTCCGGCGCGGCCGGGCCAGAGTCGCCGAGCTGTCCCGCCGGGTGCACCCCGAGCTGGAGGGCATGGCCTACAGCATGCTCGGCTACATCGAGCAGGCGGGGCGGGTGCGGGTGACGGACGTCGGCGTGTACTTCGCGGTGGGCAAGGCCACGGTGAGCCGGCAGATCCGGGCGCTGGAGGAGCTGGGCCTGGTCGCCCGGGAGGCGGACCCGCTGGACCGGCGGGCCTCGTTCGTCTCGCTGACCGAGGACGGACGGCGGCGCTACCTCGCGGCCAGGGACGTCCGGATGCGGCGGGTGCGGGAGGTGCTGGGTGGTTGGTCCCAGGGGGACGTGGTCCGGTTCGCCGAGCTGCTGCACCGCTTCAACGACGTGATCGGGGAGCCCGCGGGGCAGTGAGCGCCGGGCCGGGGCCGGGCTTCGCTCCACCCGGAAGAAAGTTGCCTAAGTCAACCATCGGTCGTATGGTTGCTTAAGGCAACGAATTTTAAGGACCCGGATGACCGTGACCACCGAGGCCGCGACCGGCGCAGCCGCCGTCGACGACCGACCCATGACCCACCGGCAGGTGATGGAGGCGCTGTCCGGCCTGCTGCTCGGCCTCTTCGTGGCCGTGCTCTCGTCGACCGTCGTCTCCAACGCCCTGCCGCACATCCTCACCGACCTCCACGGCGGCCAGTCCGCCTACACCTGGGTGATCACCGCCGCGCTGCTCACCCTCACCGCCTCCACCCCGATCTGGGGCAAGCTGTCCGACCTCGCCAGCAAGAAGGTGCTGCTGCAGATCGCCCTGCTGATCTACATCGCCACCTCCGCCCTGGCCGGCCTCTCCCGGAACACCGGCGAGCTCATCGCCTGCCGCGCCCTGCAGGGCATCGGCGCCGGCGGTGTCGTCGCGCTCGGCCAGATATGCCTGGCCGCGATGGTCCCGCCGCGCGAACGCGGCCGGTACAGCGGCTACTTCGGTGCCGTGTTCGCCCTCGCCACGATCGGCGGCCCGCTCATCGGCGGCGTCATCGTCGACACCTCGTGGCTCGGCTGGCGCTGGTGCTTCTACGTCGGCATCCCGTTCGCGATCGCCGCGATCCTGGTGGTGCAGCGCACCCTCAAGCTGCCGGTGGTCAAGCGCAAGCCGAAGATCGACTACCTCGGCGCGCTGGCCATCACCGGTGCCGTCAGCCTGCTGATGGTCTGGATCACCCTGGCCGGCAAGAACTACGACTGGCTGTCCTGGCAGACCGCGGCCATGGTCGGCGGCGGCCTGCTGCTGGGCGCGCTCGCCGTCGTGATCGAGCGCCGCGCCGCCGAACCGATCATCCCGCCGGACCTCTTCCGCTTCCGCACCGTCACCCTGGCCGCGCTCGCCAGCGTGCTGGTCGGCGTCGGGATGTACGGCGCGACCACCTTCCTCAGCCAGTACTTCCAGCTGGCCCGTGCCAAGTCCCCGACCGTGGCGGGCCTGATGACCCTGCCGATGATCCTCGGCCTGGCGCTCTCCTCGACCGTCGCCGGCCGGCTGATCACCAAGTACGGCCGCTGGAAGGCCTACCTGGTCTCCGGTACGGCGCTGCTCGCGATCGGCTTCGGCCTGCTCGGCACCATGCGGGTCGACACCGACTACGGCCTGCTCTCGGTCTACATGGCGATCACCGGCATCGGGCTCGGCCTGACCATGCAGAACCTGGTGCTCGCGGTGCAGAACACGGTGCCCCGGGGCGAACTGGGCGCCGCCAGCTCGGTGGTCACGTTCTTCCGCACCATGGGCGGCGCGATGGGCGTCTCCGCGCTCGGCGCGCTGATGACCGACAAAGTCGGCCGCTACCTCGCCGAGAACCTGGCCGCCGCGCACATCCCGGCCGGGCACGCGGCGTCCGGCGGCGGCATCCCGGACCTGCACAAGCTGCCGGCCCCGATCGTCCCGCTGGTGACGGACGCGTTCGGGCACGGCGTCGGCACGGTGTTCCTGTGGGCCGCGCCGTTCGCGCTGGCGTCCTTCGTCACGGTGCTGTTCATCCGGGAGACGGCGCTGCGGACCACCCAGCAGAACTGACGCCTTTGGCACGGGGAAACCGAACGGGCCGGGAAGTGGGGATCCACTTCCCGGCCCGTTCGTGTGAGCGGCGGTTACTTCCCGGCGATCAGCACCAGGCCGTAGACGACGGCCGACGCGCAGACGGCGAAGCAGGCGTACGCGCCGGCCAGCGCCAGCCGGCCACCGCCGGCCTGGGCGGCCGCGCCCTCGCGGGCGCTCAGCGCGGCCTCGCGGCGGGACAGGGCCAGGATGCCGAGCGCGAAGACGGTGACCACGGCGACGGTGACGCCGAAGCTGACTCCGGCGGTCTGGGCCAGGGCGTTCCACTTGATGTGCATGGTGTGTGCTCCTCAGCCGGCGGCGCTCAGGCCGCGACCGTGGTCGAGGCGGTGGTGGGGGCGGCGTTCGCCGGGGTGACGTCGATCGGGGTGACGTCCTCGACGTCGTTGACGTTGTCCGCGCTGACCGGCTGGCGGCGGGAGATCAGCCACATGCCGCCCGAGCCGGCGACCAGCGCGGCGCCGACCAGCACGACGCCCCAGGTGCCCTGCCGGGCCAGCAGCGCGGCGCCGCCGGCGACCAGGGCGGCGGCCGGCAGGGTCAGGCCCCAGGTGTAGACCATGCGGCGGACCATGCTCCAGCGCAGCTCCGGCTTCGGGCCGCCGAGGCCGGCGCCCATGATGCCGCCGGTGCAGACCTGGGTGGTGGAGAGGCCGAAGCCCATGTGCGACGAGGTGAGGATGACGGTCGAGACAGCCGACTCGGAGGCGAAGCCCTGCCGCGGCTGGATGTCCGCCAGGCCCTTGCCCATCGAGCGGATGATCCGCCAGCCGCCCATGTAGGTGCCGAGCGCGATCGCGGCGCCCGCCGAGACGATCACCCAGGTGGGGGGCAGCGCACCCTTCGGCAGGGCGCCGACCGAGACCAGGGTCAGGGTGATGATGCCCATCGTCTTCTGGGCGTCGTTGGTGCCGTGCGCGAGCGAGATCAGCGAGGACGAGAAGATCTGGCCGGTCTTGAAGCCCTTGGCGGTGGCCGCCTCGTTGCTCTTGCGGGTGATCGCGTACGCCAGCTTGGTGGCGCCCCAGGAGGCCAGGCCCGCGACGAGCGGGGAGGCGACCGCCGGGATGATGATCTTGGAGAGCACGGTGTCGAAGTTGACGCCGTTCATGCCGACGCCCACGATCGTGGCGCCGATCAGGCCGCCGTACAGGGCGTGCGAGGAGCTGGACGGCAGACCGCGCAGCCAGGTCAGCAGGTTCCACAGGATCGCGCCGGCCAGCGCGGCGAAGATGACCTCGGGGTGGATGCCGGCCTTCTCGTTGACGATGCCGCCGGAGATGGTGGTGGCGACCTTCACGGACAGGAACGCGCCCGCGAAGTTGAGGGCGGCCGCGATGGTGACCGCGACCTTCGGCCGGAGGGCTCCTGTCGCGATCGCGGTGGCGGACGCGTTCGCGGTGTCGTGGAACCCGTTGGTGAAGTCGAAGGCGAGCGCCGTGATGATCACAACGGCTACCAGGAACGAGATGTGTTCCATACCCAAACAATCGTCGTAGTTGTCGCACGGACGTTGGTGTCGAACGTGACCGTAAGCAGGTTTGGTAAACGGAAGGTGAACTGAGCCGGGAATCGTGGTTCCGATGGTGTCCTGACGATGTCCGGAAACTTTCGGCGGGGTGGCGTCGGTCGCGCTGAGCTGGACCTTAGCGAAGAACGCCCCGGTTCGCTCCGTTTTGCTGAGACCTGTCTCACAGCCGAACGGCGCCGTGAACGGAGAATTCACCTCCCGGTCCTGGCGCGCTCTGTTTCCGCCGGGTAACCCATGGGAGGATCGCCCAGGATCCGGGGAACCCGGGGGACGGGCAGGGCAGGGGAGGAACACCCATGGGCGGGGAATCGCGGCGCGGCGAGACGGCAGGCGGACGACCCTGGGTGCGGGCCGCCCTGCGCTGCGGAGCCGTCCTGGCCGCCGCCGCGCTGGCGCTCCCGCTCGCGACCGGTGCGGCGTACGCCGCCCCTGACCCCGGCACGCCCGGCGTGACGGCGCCCACCGCGAGCCCCGGGGACGACCCGCTCGCCGCCGCCAAGGCCACCCTCGGGCCGCTGCTCGACCAGCTGCACGCGCTCTACCAGAGCGCCGAGGCCGCCACCGAGCAGTACAACGGCGCGGTCGCCAAGGTCGCCGAGCAGCAGACCGCCCTCACCGACCTGCAGAACCGCCTCGACCGCCAGCAGAAGCAGGTCGACGCCGGCACCGACATCGCCGCGCAGCTCGCCGCCGCCCAGTACCGCAACGGCGCCACCTCGGCCTACGCCGAGCTCCTGCTCTCCAAGGACCCGTACGAGGCCGTCACCATCGCCGAGCTGCTCGCCACCGCCAGCCGCTCGCAGTCCGAGTTCCTCGACCGGCTCAAGGCCGACCGCGACGAGCTCGCCGGGCTGACGAAGCAGACCGAGGACGCCCTCAGGACCTCCCAGACGCTCGTCGCCCAGCAGGAGGCGGCCAAGGCCAAGGTCGCCACCGACCTCGCCGCCGTCGAGCAGCTGGTCTCCTCGCTCACCGGCGCCCAGCGCGCCGAGCTGGAGAAGCTGGAGAAGGCCAAGGCCGACGAGGCCCAGCTCGCCTTCCTCGCCACCGGAGCCCTCGGCCAGGGCGAGCGCACGCCCTCGCTGGCCGGGCGCGGGGCGGTCGCGTTCGCGCTGGCCCAGCTGGGCAGGCCGTACCTGTGGGGCGGCATCGGCCCGGACTCGTACGACTGCTCCGGCCTCACCTCGCAGGCCTGGCTGCACGCCGGCAAGCCGATCCCGCGCACCAGCCAGGAGCAGTGGGCCCAGCTCCCGCACATCCCGCTGAACCAGATCCGGCCGGGCGACCTCGTCGTGTACTTCGAGGGCGCCACGCACGTCGCGATGTACATCGGCGGCGGGCTGATCGTGCAGGCGCCGCGGCCGGGCGCGGTGATCAAGGTCTCGCCGATCGGCTCGATGCCGATCCTCGGCGCCGTCCGGCCCGACCCGTCCGGCGCGGCCGACGACGCCGGCGGCGCCTGGAAGGTGCCCGGCCTCCCGGCCGGCTGGGACACCGTCACGCCGATCGCCCCGACCCCGGCCGAGCAGCGGCCGCCGGTCCAGGCCCCGGTCCCGGCCCCGGTCCCGGGCACGCCCGCCCCGGCCCCGGGCACCCCCTCGACCACACCCGGCACGCCGTCGACCACCTCGGGCACGCCCACCGGTACGGGAACGGGCACTCCGGGCGGGACGCCGTCGGGGACGGGCACGCCGACCGGCACGCCCACACCCACGGGGACGCCGACGGGCACGGGCACGCCGACTCCCACCGGCACCGGGACTCCGGCGCCGACGGGCACGGGCACGCCGACCGCCTCGGCGCCGGGCAGCGCCACGGCGACGCTGCCGATCATCGGCGGTCTGCTGCCCTGACCCTGGCCCTGACGCCGCGCGCTGCGCGCCTCGCGACGAAGGCCGCCCGACGTCCGGTGACGTGGGGCGGCCTTCGCGGTGGTGGGCGCGTCAGTCCGCCGAGCCGCTGTCCGGCTCGAAGCGGATGACGACCGCCTTCGACGTGGGGGTGTTGCTGATGTCGGCGGTGGAGTCGAGCGGGACCAGCACGTTCGTCTCGGGGTAGTAGGCCGCCGCCCCGCCGCGGGCCACCGGGTAGTGGACCACCCTGAAGTGCGGGGCCCGGCGTTTGACGCCGTCCTCCCACTCGCTCACCAGATCGACGAACGCGCCCTCGGCCAGGCCGAGTTCGGCGGCGTCGGCCGGGTTCACCAGTACCACCCGGCGGCCGCCCTTGATGCCGCGGTAGCGGTCGTCGAGGCCGTAGACCGTGGTGTTGTACTGGTCGTGCGAGCGCAGCGTCTGCAGCAGCAGGCGACCCGCCGGGACCTCGGGGGCGGTCAGCGGGTTGACGGTGAAGTTGGCCTTGCCGGTGGCGGTGGGGAAGGTGCGGGAGTCGCGCGGGCCGTGCGGGAGGGTGAAACCGCCGGGGCGGCGCACCTTCTCGTTGTAGTCCTCGAAACCGGGGACGACCCGGGCGATCCGGGCCCGCAGGGTGTCGTAGTCGCCGGCGAAGTCCTCCCACGGCACGGTGTCCTCGGGGCCGAGGACGGTCCGGGCGAGGCGGCAGATGATGGCCGTCTCGGAGAGCAGGCCGGGCGCCGGCGGCCGCAGGCCGCCGCGGGAGGCGTGCACCTGGCCCATCGAGTCCTCGACGCTGACGAACTGGGCGCCGTACGCGGTGACGTCCCGGTCGGTGCGGCCGAGCGTCGGCAGGATCAGCGCGCGGGCGCCGGTGACCACGTGCGAGCGGTTGAGCTTGGTCGAGACGTGCACCGTCAGCCGGCAGCGCCGCATCGCGGCCTCGGTGACCTCGGTGTCGGGGGAGGCCGCGACGAAGTTGCCGCCCATCGCGAAGAACACCCCGACCCTGCCGTCCCGCATCGCGCGGATCGTGTCCACCGAGTCGAGGCCGTGCTCGCGCGGCGGCTCGAAGGCGAACTCCTTGCCCAGCGCGTCGAGGAAGGCCTTGCCGGGCCGCTCGAAGATGCCCATCGTCCGGTCGCCCTGCACGTTGCTGTGCCCGCGCACCGGGCAGACGCCGGCGCCCGGGCGGCCGACGTTGCCGCGCAGGAGGAGGAAGTTGACCACCTCGCGGATGGTGGGGACGGCGTGCTTGTGCTGGGTGAGGCCCATCGCCCAGCAGACGATGATCTTCTCGGACGCCAGCGCCAGGCGGGCCAGCTCCTCGATCTGCTCCCACGGCAGGCCGGTCGCGGCCAGCACCTCGTCCCGGTCCGTCCCGCGGGCCTGGGCCTCGAACTCCTCGAAGCCGTGGCAGTGCTCGGCGACGAAGGCGTGGTCGACGCCGTCCCGCTCCAGGACGATCCGGTTGAGCGCGCGGAACAGCGCGAGGTCGCCGCCGGGGCGGATCTGCAGGAACAGGTCGGTCAGCTTGGTGCCGTGGCCGACCAGGCCGCGGGCGTGCTGCGGGTTCTTGAACCGCTCCAGGCCGGCCTCCGGCAGCGGGTTGACGCTGACGATCGTGGCGCCGGCCCGCTTGGCGCGCTCCAGGGCGGAGAGCATCCGGGGGTGGTTGGTGCCCGGGTTCTGACCGGCCACGATGATCAGGTCGGCCTGGTAGAGGTCCTTGAGGCTCACACTGCCCTTGCCGACACCGAGCGTCTCGGTGAGCGCCGAACCGGACGACTCGTGGCACATGTTGGAGCAGTCCGGCAGATTGTTGGTGCCGAGCCGGCGGGCGAACAGCTGGTAGGCGAAGGCGGCCTCGTTGCTGGTGCGGCCGGAGGTGTAGAAGGCGGCACCGTTCGGGGTCTCCAGGGCCCGCAGCTCCTCGGCGATCAGCGCGAAGGCGTCGTCCCAGGAGACCGGGGTGTAGTGGGTCGCCCCCTCGTTCAGCAGCATCGGCTGGGTGAGGCGGCCCTGCTGGCCGAGCCAGTAGCCGGAGCGCTCGGCGAGGTCGGCGACCGGGTGCGCGGCGAAGAACTCGGCGCGGATCCGGCGCTCGGTGGCCTCCTCGGCGACGGCCTTGGCGCCGTTCTCGCAGAACTCGGCGGTGTGGGTCTTGTCCGGCTCGGGCCAGGCGCAGCCCGGGCAGTCGAAGCCGTTCGGCTGGTTCACCTTGAGGAGGGTGGCGAGGGTGCGGCGGGCGCCCATCTGCTCGGCGGCCATGCGCAGGCTGTGGCCGACGGCGGGCAGACCGGCGGCCGCGTGCTGCGGCGCGGACACCTCGGGGGCGTCCTGCCCGGGGTCGCTCTGCGGGGCCTGCTTGGGCATGACTGCGCTCCTCGGCTCTGCTCGTTCGAGCCGCCGCACCGTCGCGGAGCTCGGGCCCATCCTTCCACCTGGGGGAAGGGGGTGGGGAGGGGAGCCGCGTGGGAAGGCGACCGCGCGGAGGCTCGTGCGGGGGCCGGGGGCGGTGCGGCGCGGGTGCGGGGCGCCGCCCAGCCTCGCGAACGAGGCCGTGCCGAGATTCGGGATCAACCCGCCCGGGCCGCCGAAGACCCCGTCCCGATCCGTTCACCCGCTGGTCCTCCCCCGCCGCTATGGTGGTCCGCCCGGCGGCGAACGCCGGGCGGAGGAAGCGGACTTGGGGGAACGCATGCGGGCGGGGGACCTGATCGGCGGCCGCTACCGGCTGAAGGCGCTGCTCGGCAGGGGCGGCTTCGGCTCGGTCTGGCTGGCCGCCGACGAGCTGCTGGGCCGCGACGTCGCGCTCAAGGTGCTGCTCGAGGAGCACGCGGCCGACCAGGAGACCGTCAGGCGGTTCATCCGCGAGGCCCGGACGGTCGGCGGGCTCGCCAGCCCGCACATCGTGACGGTGCACGACTTCGGCCGGGTGCCGACCGGCTCCGGGGAGACCCACTACATCGTCATGGAGCTGGTCCGGGGCCGCTCGCTGGCCGAGATCCTCAAGGACGGCGTGCCGGACCCGGTCGACGCCCTGCGCTGGACGCGCCACGTGTGCCGGGCGCTCGACGCCGCGCACCGCGAGGGCGTCGTCCACCGGGACATCAAGCCCGAGAACGTCATGATCGCGAGCAACACCGGCAAGGCCAAGGTGCTCGACTTCGGCATCGCCCGCCTGCTCACCCAGAGCGCCGTGCTCACCTCCACCGGCAACATCGTCGGCACCGTGCCCTACCTGGCCCCCGAGTGCTGGTCCGGCGCCGGGGCGGACAGCCGGGCCGACCTCTACGCGCTCGGCGTCATGCTGTACGAACTGTGCACCGGCCGAAGGCCGTTCCGCGCCGCCTCGGCCGCCGAGTACATGTACAAGCACCTGGAGGAGACCCCGGCCAGGGTCCGCACCACCGACCCGGCGCTCGGCGAGCTCATCGCCCGGCTGCTCGCCAAGGACCCCGCCGACCGGCCCGCCGACGCCGCCGAGGTGCACCGCCGGCTGCGCGAGGTGCGGCCCGGCGTGCTCGGCCACGACGACCCCGGCCCCGAGGAGCTGCGCCGGCGCGCCGACCAGGCCTGGCGGCTCGGGGCGGACGGTGCGCCCGGGGAGGCCGTCGCCGTGCTGCCCGGGATCATCCGCGACCTCGCCCGGATCTGCGGCCCGGCCGACCCCCGCACTCTGCGCACCTGCCACGACCTGGCGATCTGGCTGGCGCGCGACGGCAGCCGGGGCACCGCCGTCGCACTGCTGCGCGAGCTCGCCCCGGCCCTCGCGGACGCCCCGGACGCCCGGGCCGACGCGCTGCGCGACCTCGACCGCTGGCAAAGCGAGATCGCCGTCGAGGGCCCGGGCGCGGCGGCGGCCGTCGAAGGCCGGCCGCTAACCCTCGGCGGTCTGCTCGGCGGCGGCCCGCAGCGCGGCTGAGGCGCCCTCGGCGATCGGGTCGCCGTGCCCGAACACGGCCGTGGTGACGGGAAGTCCGGTGATCCGGAGGAAGGAGGTCCGGGCCCGGGCGGGGTCGGTGTGGAACACCCCGAGCCTGGTGTGCCCCTCGACGTTGGAGGCGATGTCCCCGGTGAACAGCACCCCGGGACCGGGCAGGTGCAGCGCGATGCTGCCGTCGGTGTGCCCGGGTGTGTGGACGACCACCGCGCCGCCGCCGAGGTCCAGCACGTCGCCGTCCTCGACCTCGCGGTGCACCGGGCACGGCTCGGCGGGCGGTATCGGCGGCAGCCCGGCCCACAACTGCTCCTCGAACGGGCTGAGCACCGGTGGCTCCGGCGCCCGCTCGCCGCGGATCACGGGTGCGTCCAGCCGGTGCGCGACCACCTCGGCGCCCCAGCGCCGGGCCAGCTCGGCGGCGGAGCCGACGTGGTCGGGGTGGTGGTGGGTCAGGACGATGAACCGCAGGCCCGCCGGGTCCAGCCCGGCCGCCCCGATCCCCGCCTCGATCGCGTCCGCCGACCCGCCGACCCCGGTGTCGACCAGCGTCAGCCCGTCGTCGTCCCGCCACAGGTAGGCGGTCCCGAAGTCCAGGGCGATCATGTGCAACTCGGCTCGTACGCGCGTGATCTGCATGCCCGGATCCTGCGCGCCCCCGACCCCTGCCATGCCCCCGTTCGCCCACAGCGTGCCCTCGTTCGCCCACGGCGGAGACACCGCGCCCCGCAGCACCTCGTCGTACGGGCCGACCACGGTGGAGCATCGAGATCGAGGGTCTCGGCCGCCAGCGCCAGGTGCTCGGCAAGGCCTGAGCACCCGCTGCCCGACCCCAGGCACGGGGGTCGGGAGGCCGCGCGGCGCCGGGCGCGTCTACCGCGCCACCGCCAGCACCGCCCGCAGCCGCTCCGCCCGCGGCGCGTCCGGCCCCTCCAGCGCGAGCAGCGCCGCCAGTACCTCCGCCGTCTGCGGGTCGTGCAGCGCCGTCGCCGCCGCCATCGCCGTGAACTGGTCCACCAGCCAGTCGCGCAGCTCGGCCACCGGCAGCGCGCGCCCCTCGTCCAGCCAGCTGAGCGAGGCCCCCTCGACCACCGCGATCCACGACCGCACCAGCAGCGTCAGCCGCGGGCCCGCCTCCCGGACGCCGAGGTGCCGCAGCGTGCGCCGCAGCGCGGCCCGCCGGACGTCGTCGACAATCGCCGAGGTGCGGGCCGTCTCCACCACCGATCCGCCGCGCAGCAGCGCCGAGTAGCCGGCGTCGTGCTCGGCGACGAACGCGAAGTAGCCGTCCAGGACGGCCGACAGCTGGTCGGACGGCGTGCCGGTGAGCGGGACGGCGAACCGGCTGGTCAGCTCGTCCGCGGCGGTGCGCAGCGCGGCCTCGTAGAGCTGCTGCTTGCCGCCCGCGAAGTAGCGGTAGACGAGCGGCCGGGAGGCTCCGGCGGCCTCGGCGACGTCGTCCAGGCTGACCTCCTCGGGTGCCCTGGAGGCGAACAACTCCAGGGCCACCGCGATCAGTTGATCGCGCCGCTGCTGCACCGGCAGCCGTCGGTAGCCGGCTCGGCGCGGCCGGGGGTCGGGGGCGGCCGGGGGGTTCGCCGGGCCGGATGCGGGGGCGGGGCGGGCATCCATGGCGGTCATGGCGGCCAGCGTAATGGGCGTCGGGCCGATCGGATGCTGTCGCGCGGCAATGTTCTCGAACGGCTGTTTGCTGCCGGCCCCGAACGTTTGTAGGGCGCGCGGCGGATCGGCGCCCACCCACGGCCCACCCGTACTGCGGGGCAAGGGGGTTGCATTCGGCCCGTGCCGCGAAATGATGTCCGAATGGTTGAAGAACTGATCACCTCCGACGGCTCCACCCCGCGCCGCATCGCCGACGACTACGTCCGCGACCTCGCCGAGCTCGACCCGCTGACCGCGGTCTACCTGGGGCTGAACCCCGAGGACGACCGGTTGCCCGACCTGTCGCCGGCCGGCGCGGAGGCGATCGCCGACCTCGCCCGCCGCACCCTGGACCGGCTCGCCGGCGCCGAGCGGGCCGGGGCCGCCGAGGCCGAGGCCGAGCGCCGCTGCGCCCGGCTGCTGCGCGAGCGGCTGACCGCCGAACTCGCCGTCCACGACGCGGGGGAGGGCTACCGTGCGGTCCGCAACCTGGGCTCGCCGGTGCACAACGTGCGTGACGTCTTCACCCTGATGGCCACCGGGACCGAGGAGCAGTGGGCGGTCGTCGGCCGCCGCCTGGCCCGGGTGCCGGCCGCGCTGACGCAGTACCGGTCGACGCTGGCCGGCGGCATCGAGCGGGGTCTGCTCTCCGGCCCCCGTCAGGTCGCCACCGTGGTGGGGCAGTTCGGCGAGTGGCTGGGGGGCGACGTCCCCGGGGGATGGTTCGGCCAGTTCGTCGCGGACGCGCCCGAGCGCCTGCGCGAGGAGCTGTCGGCGCACGCCGTCGCCGCCGCCGGGGCGCTGGCCGACCTGCGCGACTGGCTGCGCGACGTCTACGGCCCGGCGGCCGCCGACGCCCCGGACACCGCCGGCCGTGAGCGCTACGGCCGCTGGGTCCGCTACTGGACCGGCTCCGACCTGGACCTGGACGAGGCCTACGCGTGGGCCTGGGGCGAGTTCCACGACCTGCTGGCCCAGATGGAGGCCGAGGCCGAGAAGGTCCGCCCGGGCGCCGGCCCGATGGAGGCGATGAAGTGGCTGGAGGCGGACGGCCCGGGCATCGAGGGCGCCGAGGCCACCCGTGAGTACCTCCAGGGCCTGATGGACCAGGCGATCCGCGACCTCCAGGGCACCCACTTCGACCTGGCCGAGCCGGTCACCCGGGTCGAGTCGATGATCGCCCCGCCCGGCAGCGCCGCCGCGCCGTACTACACGGCCCCCTCGCTGGACTTCACCCGCCCCGGGCGGACCTGGCTGCCGCTGCTCGGCCGCGAGCGCTTCCCGGTGTGGGACCTGGTCTCGACCTGGTACCACGAGGGCGTCCCGGGCCACCACCTCCAGCTCGCGCAGTGGAACTACGTCGCCGACCGCCTCTCCACCTACCAGGTCAGCCTCGGCGGCGTGAGCGCCAACCTGGAGGGCTGGGCGCTGTACGCCGAGCGCCTGATGGACGAGCTCGGCTACCTCACCGACCCGGGCCACCGCCTGGGCTACCTCAACGCGCAGATGATGCGGGCGCTGCGGGTCATCGTCGACATCGGCATGCACGCCGGCTTCGACTTCCCCGCCGAGTCCCCGTACCGGCCGGGCGAGCCGGTGAGCCCGGAGGCCGCCCGCGAGTTCTTCGGCCGGTACTGCGGCCTGTCCTCCGACTTCCTGGACAGCGAGCTGGTCCGCTACCTGGGCATGCCGGGCCAGGCGATCGGCTACAAGCTGGGTGAGCGCGCCTGGCTGCGCGGCCGGGCGGCGGCGAAGGCGGCGCACGAGGCCCGCGGCGAGGAGTTCGACCTCAAGGCCTGGCACATGGCGGCGCTGTCGCAGGGCTCGCTTGGCCTGGACGACCTGGTCGAGGAGCTGTCGGCGCTGTAGCGGCCGGCTCGGACCAGGGCCCCGGGATCTCGTTCGCGAGTCCCGGGGGCCCTCCTCCTCCGGTCCGGCGAAGGCCGATCCGATGAGCGGCAACGGGCCGCCTGAAGGTTTCCGCAAGGCCTTGCAGTCAACCTCCGGCGCCTGCTTGACTCCTGGTCACCGTCCTGGGACCAAGGAGGCGCCGCCGTGCTGCCCGAGTTCGACCTGCTCGTCGTCGGCGGCGCCGGCGTGGACACCGTCGTCCGCGTCGACCGGCTGGAGATCCCGCCCGGGGACTCGCAGCCGGTCGGGCCGGTGCGCGACCACGCCGGCCACACCGGCACCGGCGTCGCCCTCGGCGCCCACCACCTCGGCCTGCGCACCGCCTTCCTCGACTTCCTCGGCGACGACCCGCAGGGCGAGCTGCTCCGGGCCGCCTTCGCGCGCCACGGCCTGCACTTCGCGCACCTGGTGAGCCCGCACGGCACCCCGCGCGGGGTCAACCTGGTGGACGCGGACGGCCGCCGGTTCTCCTTCTTCGACGCCCGCCACCCCGCCGACCTGCGGCTGCCGCGCGCCTTCTACCTCCCGTACGCCGAGCGCAGCCGGCACGTCCACCTGTCCATCACGGGCGTCAACCGCGACATGTACGGAGACCTGCGCCGGCTCGGCCGCACGACCTCCACCGACCTGCACGACTGGGACGGCCGCAACCCGCACCACCGCGACTACGCGGTCGAGTCCGACCTGGTCTTCCTCTCCGTGGCCGGGTGCCGCGGCCGCCACGAGGAGGTGATGCGCGCGATCCTCACCGAGGGCCGGGCCGCCGTCGTGGTCGCCACCGCCGGTGCGGACGGCTGCTTCCTGCTCACCCGGGACGACCCCGCGCCGCTGCACCTTCCGGCCGTCGACCCGGGCCGTCCGGTGGTCGACACCAACGGCGCGGGGGACGCCTTCGTGTCCGGCTTCCTGTACGCGTGGTTCCGGGGCCGTCCGCCGCTGGACTGCGCCCGGGCGGGCTCCGTGGCCGGTGCGTTCGCGTGCACCGCGGCCGGGACGCACACGGCGTTCATCGGTGCCGAGGAGCTCGCGTCGATCACCGCCGGGTAGCGGCTTTTCTCATGGAGCTCCAAGTCGCGGGTAATAACTTTTCCAGCCGGAGGCGTCATAGTCAGTGACCGGACAACGCCGCCTCCCAGGCAGGAGAGACTCGCATGGGCCAGCATCGCCGCACGACCCCGCGACGCAGGTTCCTGGCTCCGACCCTGTTCACCGCGCTGTCGGCCCTCACGGTGGCCGCCGTGGCGACGGGCATGCACTCGCTGAGCCCGTCCGAGGCGACGGCCGCCAGCAGCCCCGCCCGCACCTCCCGGACGGCGACGGCGTCCGGGCCCGCGTCGCCGTCCGCCGCATCCCCCTCGCCCACGGCCGCGCCCGCATCGACGTCGCCGGTCGCGGAGCCCACGCAGTCGAGCAGCCCGACGCCGTCCGACACCCCGACGCCCGCCGCGACACCCACCCGGAGCGCCTCCGCCACCGCGACCCCGGACACCCGCTCGGTGACCATGGGCACCACCACGGCCGCCCCCGCGACCTCCGAATCGTCCACCGTCGGCGCGCTGTTCAGCGGTTCCGTCGCGGCCGGCAACCACTTCTGCACCGCCAGCGTGGTGCACAGCGCCACCGGCAACCTGCTGCTGACCGCCGCGCACTGCCTCACGAGCACCGACGGCGTCACCTTCGTACCGGGTTACCGCAACGGCACCGCCCCGTTCGGCACGTGGCAGGTGACCGCGATCCACACCACCACCGGCTGGTCCCAGAAGGGCGACGTGGACGAGGACTTCGCGATCCTGGAGACGGCGCCCAGCAACGGCCGCAAGATCGAGGACGTGGTCGGCGCCAACCGCCTCGGCACCGACGAGCCCTTCGGCGCCACCGTCCGCCTCTACGGCTACCCGGCCGACTCCGAGTCCCCGAGCCTGTGCACCAACACCACGGACAAGGAGGGCACGTACGAGCGCGTCATCGACTGCCCGAGCTACCCGACCGGCACCAGCGGCGGCCCGTGGATCAACACCGCGACCGGTGACGTGGTCGGCGCGATCGGCGGCTTCCAGCAGGGCGGCGACACCGACGACGTGTCCTACAGCGCCTACTTCGACCACACGATCGCGACGCTCTACTCCGAGGCCGAGGCGGCCGCCTCCTGAAGGCCCGCCGCCCGGCCGCCCACCCCGCGGCCGGGCGGCGTCTCCCGCGAGCGGTGTCCGGCCGTGACGCCCGGACATGACCGAGGCCCAGATCTGTGGATCAACTCCACTGACCTGGGCCTCGGTTGCAAGTGCCCCCGGTAGGATTCGAACCTACGCACCCGCCTCCGGAGGGCGGTGCTCTATCCCCTGAGCTACGGGGGCCGGCACTTGCTGTCGTCGCTCTCGCTCCGACGTGGAGAACACTACCAGGCTCGGGCCGCGGTCCGTGCACGGGTTTGCGCCGGGCGTCACCGGCGGCCGGCGGGCGGAAGTCGGGAAAGGCCGGACGGGGCGGCGGCCCCGCCGATACCCTCGGTGAGGTGTCGGGAGTGTCCGGGCGGGTCCTCGTGGTGGACGACAGCGAGGCGATCCGCCAGCTGATCAGGGTCAACCTGGAACTCGAGGGCTTCGAGGTGGTGACCGCCGCCGACGGCGCCGAGTGCCTGGAGGTGGTCCGCCGGGTGCGGCCGGACGTGGTGACGCTGGACGTGGTGATGCCGCGCCTGGACGGCCTGCGGACGGCGGCCCGGCTGCGCGCGACGCCCGGCACCAGTCGGCTGCCGATCGCGATCGTGAGCGCCTGCACCCCGGCCGATCTGGATCTGGGGGAGACGGTCGGGGTGGACGGGTACCTCGGCAAACCCTTCGATCCGGCCGACCTGGTGGCGCTGGTCCGTCAGCTGATGGCCCTGGGCGGGCGGCCCGGCGGGTTTCGCCCTGAGCGAACAGACCGGACGGATCGCGGCTGACACCGCCGCCGGGGCCCCGCGGGGCGTCTCAACCGGCAAACCGAGTGGCGGGCGGGCACCCCGTCTCGCCTACGCTTGGCGTCGTGACCCCCGCAGAACTTTCCCAGGCAGTCCAGGCCGCAGTGAGCGCCGCCGTCGAGGCGGGCGAGCTGGCCGTCGCCGTGCCCGAGCACGTGACGGTCGAGCGGCCCAAGAACAGGGACCACGGCGACTACGCGACCAACGTGGCCCTCCAGCTCGCCAAGGCGGCCGGCAAGCCGCCGCGAGCCGTCGCCGAGACGCTGGCCGACCGCCTGCGAGGGATCACCGGCGTCGCCAAGGTCGACATCGCCGGTCCGGGCTTCCTGAACATCACCCTGGACACCGCCACCGCCGGTGCGCTCGCCCGCACCGTCGTCGAGGCCGGCGCGGCCTACGGGCGCAACGAGGCCCTCAAGGGCCTGAAGATCAACCTGGAGTTCGTCTCCGCCAACCCGACCGGCCCGATCCACATCGGCGGCGTCCGCTGGGCCGCCGTCGGCGACTCGCTCGCGCGCGTCCTGCGGGCCTCCGGCGCCGACGTCACCACCGAGTACTACCTCAACGACGCCGGCGTGCAGATCACCAAGTTCGCCGCCTCGCTGCAGGCCGCCGCGAACGGCCACGAGGTGCCCGAGGGCGGGTACGTCGGCGAGTACATCGTCGACATCGCCAAGGCGATCACCGACGCCGCTCCGGGCCTGCTCGACCTTCCCGAGGCCGAGCAGCTGCAGGTCTTCCGCACCGAGGGCCTCAAGCTCATGGTGGCCGAGATCAAGCGCTCGATGGACGAGTTCGGCACCCACTTCGACGTCTGGTTCTCGGAGAAGTCGCTGCACGACTCCGGCGCCGTCGGGAAGGCGATCTCCCGGCTGCGCGAGCAGGGCCACGTCTTCGACCAGGACGGCGCCGTCTTCCTGCGCACCACCGACTTCGGCGACGACAAGGACCGCGTCCTGATCAAGGCCGACGGCGACACCACCTACTTCGCCGCCGACGCCGCCTACTACCTGTCCAAGCGCGACCGCGGCACCGACGTCGCGCTCTACATGCTGGGCGCCGACCACCACGGGTACGTCAACCGCCTCAAGGCCATCGCGGCCTGCGCGGGCGACGACATGAACCACAACATCGAGGTGAAGATCGGCCAGTTCGTGAAGATGCTTCGCGACGGCGAAGAGGTCCGCATGTCCAAGCGGGCCGGCAACATCATCACGATCGACGACGTCGTCGAGTGGATCGGCGTGGACGCCGCCCGCTACACCCTGGCGCGCTCCTCCACGGACTCGACGATCACGCTCGACATCAACATCCTGACGAGCCAGACCAACGAGAACCCGGTCTTCTACGTCCAGTACGCGCACACCCGGATGTGCGGCGTGGCGCGCAAGGCCGCCGAGCTGGGCGTGGACAAGGGCACGGCCGAGCAGTTCAAACCCGAACTGCTCGCCACCGAGTGGGAGTCCGACGTGCTCGGCCACCTCGCCGACTTCCCGCGCGTGCTGGCCACGGCCGGCGAGCTGCGCGAGCCGCACCGGGTCGCCGTGTACCTGGAGAAGCTCGCCGGCAAGTACCACCGCCTGTACGAGAACTGCATGTTCCTGCCCAAGGGCGACGAGGAGCTCAACGACACGCACCGGGCCCGCCTCTGGCTGGTCGAGGCGACGCGCACGGTGCTCGCCAACGGCCTCACGCTCCTGGGCGTCACGGCGCCCGAGCGGATGTAGACACCACCCCCAAGCGCGCAGCGGGGGCGGCGGACGGTCAACGGGGACCGTCGCCGCCCCTCGCCATAGGCCTCGAAGGACTTTCCACCATGAGTCGTTCCGCACACCCCGCAGGCCCCCGGCACGGGGACGTGCTGCCCGAGGGCCACTACCAGGCCCCGCCGGCCGACCTGAACGCGCTCGACCCCAAGGTCTGGTCACGCACCGTCGCCCGCGACGCCGAGGGTGTGGCCACCGTCGGCGGGATCGACGTCAAGGCGCTGGCGGCCGAGTTCGGCACGCCGGCCTACGTGCTCGACGAGGAGGACTTCCGGACCCGGGCGCGCGCCTGGCGGGAGGCCTTCGGCGCCGACGCGGACGTCTACTACGCCGGCAAGGCGTTCCTCTCCAAGGCGGTCGTGCGCTGGCTGCACGAGGAGGGCCTGAACCTCGACGTGTGCAGCGCCGGCGAGCTGGTGGTGGCGCTGGCCGCCGGGATGCCGCCGGAGAAGATCGCGCTGCACGGCAACAACAAGTCGGTGGACGAGCTGGAGCAGGCCGTGAAGGCCGGCGTCGGCCACGTCGTCGTCGACTCCTACGAGGAGATCGAGCGGCTGGCCGCGATCGCCGCCCGCCACGGCGTGCGCCAGCCGGTGCTGATCCGGGTCACCGTCGGCGTCGAGGCGCACACCCACGAGTTCATCGCGACGGCGCACGAGGACCAGAAGTTCGGCCTGTCGCTGACCGGGGGAGCGGCCGCCGAGGCGGTGCGCCGGGTGCTCGGCCAGGGGAGCCTGGAGCTGCGCGGCATCCACTCGCACATCGGCTCGCAGATCTTCGACATGGCCGGTTTCGAGGTGGCCGCCCGCCGGGTGGTCGGCCTGCTCGCGCAGATCCGCGACGAGCACGGCGTCGAGCTGCCCGAGATCGACCTGGGCGGCGGCCTCGGCATCGCCTACACCAGCGAGGACGACCCGCGTGAGCCGGCCGAGATCGCGGTCGCGCTGGCCGACATCGTGCGCCGCGAGTGCCGGGCCGCCGACCTGGACGTCCCCCGGCTGAGCGTGGAGCCGGGCCGGGCGATCGTCGGCCCGACGGCGTTCACACTGTACGAGGTGGGCACCGTCAAGCCGTTGGAGGGCCTGCGCACCTACGTCAGCGTGGACGGCGGAATGTCCGACAACATCCGCACCGCGCTGTACGACGCCGACTACTCGGTGGCGCTGGTGTCGCGCACCAGTGACGCCGAGCCGATGCTGGCCCGGGTGGTCGGCAAGCACTGCGAGTCCGGCGACATCGTCGTCCGGGACGCCTTCCTGCCGGCCGACCTCGTCCCGGGCGACCTGCTCGCGGTGCCCGCCACCGGCGCGTACTGCCGCTCGATGGCGAGCAACTACAACCACGCCCTGAAGCCCCCCGTGGTGGCCGTCAGGGACGGTGCGGCACGGGTGATCGTCCGGCGCGAGACGGAGGAGGATCTCCTGCGCCTGGATATCGGATGACGAAATTCTTGTCTCAGATCATGGAACGACCGTAGATCCGTGTGGAAAGTCCCCGAGACTGGTACGGACCGAAGTTCCCGGCGGGCCGAGAAAACCGCCGGAATTACCGAAGCACGATGAATGCAGAGCGGAGTCGGATGATGCGTACGCGCCCGCTGAAGGTGGCGTTGCTGGGTTGTGGTGTGGTGGGCTCCGAGGTGGCGCGCATCATGACGACGACGGCCGACGACCTCGCCGCGCGCATCGGTGCCCCGGTCGAGCTCGTCGGCATCGCGGTCCGCCGGGCGGGCAGGGCCCGCCCCGGCGTGCCCGAGCACCTGATCACCACCGATGCCGAGGCCCTGGTCAACCGCGGCGACATCGACGTGGTGATCGAGGTCGTGGGCGGCATCGAGCCGTCCAAACACCACATCCTGTCGGCGTTCGAGCAGGGTGCCTCGGTGGTCAGCGCCAACAAGGCGCTGCTCGCCCAGGACGGTACCGAGCTGCACGCCGCCGCCGCGGCGGCCGGGGTGGACCTGTACTACGAGGCCGCGGTGGCGGGCGCGATCCCGCTGCTGCGCCCGCTGCGCGAGTCCCTCGCCGGCGACAAGGTGAACCGGGTGCTCGGCATCGTCAACGGCACCACCAACTTCATCCTCGACAAGATGGACACCACCGGCGCCGGCTACTCGGAGGCGCTGGAGGAGGCCACCGCGCTCGGCTACGCCGAGGCGGACCCGACGGCCGACGTCGAGGGCTTCGACGCCGCCGCGAAGGCCGCGATCCTGGCCGGGATCGCCTTCCACACCAAGGTGACCGCGGCGGACGTCTACCGCGAGGGCATCACCGAGGTGACCGCGGCCGACATCGCCTCGGCCAAGGCGATGGGCTGCGTCGTCAAGCTGCTCGCCATCTGCGAGCGGGCGGCGGACGGCGAGTCCGTCACCGCGCGCGTGCACCCGGCGATGATCCCGCTGTCGCACCCGCTGGCCTCCGTCCGCGAGGCGTACAACGCGGTGTTCGTCGAGGCCGAGGCGGCCGGGCGGCTGATGTTCTACGGTCCGGGCGCCGGCGGCTCGCCGACCGCCTCGGCGGTGCTCGGCGACCTGGTCGCGGTGTGCCGCAACAAGCTCAACGAGGCCACCGGCCCCGGTGACTCGGTGTACACCCGACTGCCGGCCAAGCCGATGGACGAGGTGGTCACCCGCTACCACGTCAGCCTGGACGTGGACGACCGCGCCGGTGTGCTCGCCCAGGTGGCCTCCGTGTTCGCCGAGCACGGCGTCTCCATCGACACCGTGCGCCAGCAGGGCCGCGACGGCGACGCCTCGCTCGTCGTGGTCACCCACCGTGCCACCGACGCCGCCCTGTCGGCGACGGTAGACAAGCTCCGCGCGCTGGACAGCGTGCGGGACGTGGCCAGCATCATGCGGGTCGAAGGGGAGTAAGGAACCAGCCATGAACGCCGTTGCCGAGAACGTCGTCCGAGGCGCGCACACCCACCAGTGGCGCGGCCTGATCGAGGAGTACCGCGACCGCCTGCCGGTCACCTCGGCCACCCCGGTGGTCACCCTGCTCGAAGGCGGCACCCCGCTGGTCCCCGCCCAGGTGCTGTCCGAGCGCACGGGCTGCGAGGTCTACCTGAAGGTCGAGGGCGCCAACCCGACCGGGTCCTTCAAGGACCGCGGGATGACGATGGCCATCTCCAAGGCCAAGGAGGAGGGCGCGCAGGCCGTCATCTGCGCCTCCACCGGCAACACTTCGGCCTCCGCCGCCGCGTACGCGGTGCGGGCCAGGATGGTGTCGGCGGTGCTGGTCCCGCAGGGCAAGATCGCCCTGGGCAAGATGGGCCAGGCGCTGGTGCACGGCGCCAGGATCCTGCAGGTGGACGGGAACTTCGACGACTGCCTGACGCTCGCGCGTGAACTGTCCGAGAAGTACCCGGTCGCGCTGGTGAACTCGGTGAACCCGGTGCGCATCGAGGGCCAGAAGACCGCCGCGTTCGAGATCGTCGACATGCTCGGCGACGCCCCGGACATCCACGTCCTCCCGGTCGGCAACGCGGGCAACATCACCGCGTACTGGAAGGGTTACCGCGAATACGCCACCGACGGCCTGGCCTCCCGCACCCCGCGGATGTGGGGCTTCCAGGCCGCCGGCTCGGCCCCGATCGTGGACGGTGCGCCGGTGCTCAAGCCGCAGACCATCGCCACCGCGATCCGGATCGGCAACCCGGCCTCGTGGGACTTCGCGCTCGCCGCGCGGGACGAGTCGGGCGGCCTCATCGACAAGGTGACCGACCGTCAGATCCTGTCCGCCTACCGGCTGTTGGCCGCACAGGAGGGCGTCTTCGTGGAGCCCGCCTCGGCCGCCTCGGTGGCCGGTCTGCTGGCCAAGGCGGAGGCCGGCCTGGTCGACCCGGGCCAGCGGATCGTCTGCACCGTGACCGGCAACGGTCTCAAGGACCCGGACTGGGCGGTGGCCGGCGCGCCGCAGCCGCAGATCGTCCCGGTCGACCCGCAGGCGGCGGCCCGGCACCTCGGCCTGCTCGACTGAGCCACCCGGTTCGACGCCGCCCGCTCGACCGGGCAAAAGGCCTGACGCCCCAACGGGCCGAGACGGGCCGACCCTTTCGGGGGTCGGCCCGTCAAGTTCTCCACTGACACTTTTGTGTCAATTCGACTTCGCATTCCGATCCGATTCCACCCCACTCTTTGACAGAGAGGGGTGTGCATTCCGGCCAGAAGCGGCAACACACCAGATCGAAGGCCCACGGGGTGTACCACTGGGGAACCTCTCTTCGATACTCTGGGTCCGGCCGTGTGGCACATGCCCCGGGTCCGGCCCCCTCGCGGGCCGCACCAACGACCGTGACCGCCCGCCCCGGTACGGGGCCCGCGGCCCGCCTCCCCACCCTCGCACCGACGCGCTTCGCGCCGCCCGATTTCCCCAGGAGAGTCCACCGCATGGCCGGTCCCGCGTTCCGTGCCGCCGCCGTCCGGGTCCGGGTTCCCGCGACCAGCGCCAACCTCGGCCCAGGCTTCGACGCCTTCGGACTCGCGCTGGGCCTGTACGACGACGTGGTCGTCCGGGTCTGCGACTCCGGGCTCTCCGTCGACATCGCCGGGGAGGGCGCCGACTCGCTGGCCCGCGACGAGCGCCACCTCGTGGTCCGCTCGATGCGCGCCGCCTTCGACCGGCTCGGCGGCCAGCCGCGCGGCCTCGAAGTCGTCTGCGCCAACCGGATACCGCACGGCCGGGGCCTCGGCTCCTCGTCGGCGGCCATCTGCGCGGGCCTGGTGGCCGCCCGCGCCGTCACCATCGGCGGTCCGTCCGCGCTGGACGACGACGCGCTGCTGGACCTCGCCTCCGAGCTGGAGGGCCACCCCGACAACGTCGCGGCCTGCCTGCGCGGCAACTTCACCGTCGCCTGGACCGAGGAGGAGTCGGCCAAGGCGGTCGTCCTGGAGCCGTCCGCGCAGGTCGTCCCGGTCGTCTTCGTGCCCGCCACGGAGGTGCTCACCAAGACCGCCCGCGGCCTGCTGCCGAAGACCGTCCCGCTCGGCGACGCCGCGGTGAACGCGGGCCGCGCCGCACTGATGGTCGAGGCGCTGACCCGGCGGCCCGAGCTGCTGCTCGCCGCCACCGAGGACCGGCTGCACCAGGACTACCGCGCCTCCGCGATGCCCGACAGCGCCGCCCTGGTGGGCGTCCTGCGGGCGGAGGGCATCCCCGCGGTGATCTCCGGGGCCGGCCCGACCGTCCTCGCGCTCACCGACGAGGCGGGCGCCGACAAGGTGCTCTCCTTCGCCGGGCACCACGGCCACGGCGGCGACCCGGCGTTCGCCGCACACCGGCTGGAGCTCGACCGCACCGGCGCCACGGTGCTCCCGCTGGACGTCTGAGCAGCACGTTCGGGCGGTCCGCCCGGGCCCGGTCGCGGCACGGCCGCAGCCGGGCCGTCCGGACACGATTGGCAAGCGCAAGGCTGGGGAATGTCTGAGGGGGTCGGTAGTGTTAACCTCATTGCTGCACCAGGTGCCCTCCGGGGCTCGGTGCGCCGCGTCCCGATCCCAGCACTCCGCTTCCGCGGGGTCCCGGCGATATCCGGGGCGACGATTCTCCGGGAGCCCACCGCAGCGCGTACGCAGCCTGCCTGCGCGACTTGCGGCCGCATCCCGAAGCCGTGACGGCACCTGACTCCCACCCGCGGCCTCCCACCTCGAGGCCAGGACGGGCGGAGCGCGGGCCACCGTCACGCGACGGGGGCCCGGGATTCGCAGGCAGCGTGGGGGTACGCCCTTCGGGGAGGTCGGCACACGGCCCGCCTACCGCGCCACTCGCACCACCGTGCTTCATGCACCGCACCTCGCAGCTCTCCCTCGACGGGCTTCCGCCATTCGAGGGATCCCCGCCTCGGACCGACGCAGTCGAGCGTTGGTCAGGACAGCACAACCGGTCGCCGAGCCAGACAGGCCGACGTCCGCTCCAGGGAAGGACCCTTAGTGAGCGACACCACCGATCTGATGGGCGCGCGCCCGGACGCCGACGCGTCGGGCGCAGCCGCCGCCCCCGCTGCCCCGGCCCGGCGCCGCCGTTCGGCCGCTGCGGGCCTGGACGGCATGGTCCTGGCCGAGCTGCAGAAGCTCGCCGCGGACCTTGGCATCACCGGTACCGGACGCATGCGCAAGAGCCAGCTGATCGAGACCATCAAGGAGAAGAGCGGCGGCGACCCGCTGCTCGCCGCCGGTGGCGCCCCGGCCGCCAAGCGCACCGCCGCCAAGGCGGAGGCCGAGGCCCCGGCCGAGAAGCCGGCCCGCCGCACCAAGGCCGCCGCGGCCGCCGCCGCCCCGGCCGCCGAGCCGCAGGCCCAGATCGAGATCCCGGTCCAGGCCGCCGCCGAGACCGCCGCGCCCGTCCGGGCCGAGCGCACCCGCCGCCGCGCGACCTCGGCCGCCGGCGCCCCGGTCGCCGAGGCCGCCGCCGAGCCGAGCGCCGTCGTCGTGGCCGAGCCCAAGCAGGCCGAGGCCCGCCCGGCCGAGACCCGCGCCTTCGAGGGCCGCGAGGAGGGCCGCACCGAGTCCCGCCGCGACCGTCGCGAGCGCCGCGACCGCCGCGACGTGGGCGAGCGCACCGAGCGTCAGGAAGGTGGCGAGGCCCAGGACGGCGAGGGCCGCGAGTCGCGTCGCGACCGCCGCAACCGCCGTGAGCGCACCGAGCGCACCGAGCGCCAGGGCCAGCAGGGTCAGCAGCAGGGCGCCCAGGGCGACGGCCAGGCCCGCCAGGGCGGCCAGCAGCAGGCGCAGCCGCAGGTCCAGCAGGGCGGCTACGAGGACGACGAGTTCGGCGACGGCCGCCGCGGCCGCCGCGGGCGCTACCGCGACCGCCGTGGCCGCGGCCGCCGCGAGGGCTTCGAGACCGGCGCCGTCGAGCCGCAGATCGGCGAGGACGACGTCCTGATCCCGGTCGCGGGCATCCTCGACATCCTCGACAACTACGCGTTCGTGCGCACCTCCGGCTACCTGCCGGGCCAGAACGACGTCTACGTCTCGCTCGCCCAGGTCCGCAAGAACGGCCTGCGCAAGGGCGACGCCATCACCGGCGCCGTGCGCCAGCCGCGCGAGGGCGAGCGCCGCGAGAAGTTCAACGCCATGGTGCGCCTGGACTCCGTCAACGGCATGGACCCGGACAGCGGCCGCGGCCGCCCCGAGTTCAACAAGCTGACCCCGCTGTACCCGCAGGAGCGGCTGCGCCTGGAGAGCGACCCGGGCGTGCTGACCACCCGGATCATCGACCTCGTGTCGCCGATCGGCAAGGGCCAGCGCGGTCTGATCGTCGCGCCGCCGAAGACCGGCAAGACGATGGTGCTGCAGGCGGTCGCCAACGCGATCACCCACAACAACCCCGAGTGCCACCTGATGGTCGTCCTGGTCGACGAGCGTCCCGAGGAGGTCACCGACATGCAGCGGTCGGTGAAGGGCGAGGTCATCTCCTCGACCTTCGACCGCCCGGCGGAGGACCACACCACCGTCGCCGAGCTCGCGATCGAGCGCGCCAAGCGCCTGGTGGAGCTCGGCCACGACGTCGTGATCCTGCTGGACTCGATCACCCGCCTCGGCCGCGCCTACAACCTGGCGGCTCCGGCCTCCGGCCGCATCCTGTCCGGCGGTGTCGACTCGACCGCGCTGTACCCGCCGAAGAAGTTCTTCGGTGCCGCGCGCAACATCGAGAACGGCGGCTCGCTGACCATCCTGGCCACCGCGCTGGTCGAGACCGGCTCGCGCATGGACGAGGTGATCTTCGAGGAGTTCAAGGGCACCGGCAACATGGAGCTCAAGCTCGACCGGAAGCTCTCGGACAAGCGCATCTTCCCGGCCGTCGACGTGGACGCCTCCAGCACCCGCAAGGAGGAGATCCTGCTCGGCAACGAGGAGTTGGCCATCGTCTGGAAGCTGCGCCGGGTGCTGCACGCGCTCGACTCGCAGCAGGCGATCGAGCTCCTGCTGGACAAGATGAAGCAGACCAAGAGCAACGCCGAGTTCCTGATGCAGATCGCCAAGACGACCCCCGGGTCCGGCGACTGACCGTAACCGGTCGGCCTGACCGGCACGGAACCCCGGATCGCGCGAGCGGTCCGGGGTTCCGTCGTTCGTTCCGGAGTTGGGACAGCTCGACCACATTGGTGCGTCTTGTCCGATTTACTCTGGTGCATATGGTCGAGCACAAGAGGACCCCGAACAGCCGCCGCAGAGTCCTGCGGGCGGTCGCCTGCGCGTTCGCCGCGATCGCCGTCCTCGGGGCCGGGGCGGCCGCGTGGGCGTACTTCACGCTCGACGGCAACATCAAGAGCGTCGACATCGACGCCCGCCTGGGCGACGCCCGGCCGCCGGCCGCCGCCGACGGCTCGTTCGACATCCTGGTGCTGGGCTCCGATTCTCGGTCCGGCGCGAACGGCGACCTGGCCGGCGGCGACACCGGCGACAGCGCGCGCTCCGACACCGCGATGGTCGTCCACGTCAACCAGGACCACTCGCGCGCCGAGATCGTCTCGATCCCGCGCGACACCCTCGTCGACCGCCCCGCGTGCACCGACCCGGGCGGCACGCCCGCGCCGGCCGCCAGGCGGGCGATGTACAACAGCGCCTTCGAGGTCGGCGGCGCGGCCTGCGCGGTCAGGACCACCGAGCAGCTGACCGGGCTGCGGATGGACCACTACGTCCAGGTCGACTTCGCCGGTTTCGCCCGGGTCGTGGACGCGATAGGCGGGGCCACCGTGACCACCACGGTGGCCATCCACGACAAGGACAGCGGGCTCGACCTCCCGGCCGGCCGGCACCACCTCGACGGCCGGCAGGCGCTCGCCTTCGTCCGCACCCGGCACGGCGTCGGCGACGGCAGCGACCTCGGCCGGATCGAGCTGCAGAAGCAGATGGTGAAGTCGCTGCTCCAGCAGGCCGGCGGGACGGGCCTGCTCGCCGACCCGGTCAAGCTGTGGTCGATCGGCGACACCGTCACGAAGAGCATCACCACCGACTCGGCGCTCGGCTCGGTGAACGCGCTGGTGGGCCTCGCGCAGGAGCTCAAGGGGATCGGGCCGGAGCAGCTGAGCATGGTGACCCTGCCCGTGGTCGCCGCCCCCGGCGACCCCAACCGCCTGGTCGAGCAGCAGCCCCGGGCGGACCAGGTCTGGGCGGCCCTCAAGGCCGACCGGCCGATTCCGCAGGCGGTCGTCGAGGCCCAGCCCCAGGACCCCGCCCAGGCAGCCCCGACGGCCTCGTCGACGGCCTCCTCGACGGCCGCGGCCGAGCGCTGAGACCGCGCGGAATATCCGGGAACACGACCCGGTTTGGGAAGATGCGGCCGGTCCTGGCAGACTGGACCGTCGGTCCCGGTTCACGAGCGGCACTCCAGCCGCCGACCCGGTGCCCTCCCGATACCTAGGAGAACCCCTTGAAGCCCAACGTTCACCCCGAGTACGTGGTCACCCGTGTGACCTGCACCTGCGGCGCCGAGTTCGTGACCCGCTCGACCGAGACCAGCGGCGAGATCCGCGCCGAGGTCTGCTCGCAGTGCCACCCGTTCTACACCGGCAAGCAGAAGATCCTCGACACCGGTGGCCGAGTGGCCCGCTTCGAGGCCCGCTTCGGCAAGCAGCACAGCGCGAAGGCCTAGCGCTCCCTCGGCGCCGGTTCCCGGTGCCCCCGTACTCGTTCCGGGGGCACGTGGGGGCCGGCGCCGTTCGCGTCCCCCCACACGATCCGATCTCCGGAAGAAGGCCACCCATGTTCGAGGCAGTCGAAGAGCTCCTCGTCGAGCACGCCGACCTCGAAAAGAGGCTGGCCGACCCGTCCGTCCACGCCGACCAGGCCAACGCCCGCAAGCTGGCCAAGCGGTACGCCGAGCTGACCCCGATCACCCGGGTCTACCGGGAGTGGCGGCAGGCCGGCGAGGACATCGACGCGGCGCGCGAACTCGCCGCCGAGGAACCGGAGTTCCTCGCCGAGGTGAAGGACTCCGAGGCGCGCCGCGAGGAGCTCACGGAGGAGCTGCGGCTGCTGCTCGTCCCGCGCGACCCGAGCGACGACAAGGACGTCATCCTGGAGATCAAGGCCGGCGAGGGCGGCGAGGAGTCCGCGCTGTTCGCCGGCGACCTGCTCCGGATGTACCTGCGCTTCGCTGAGCGGATCGGGTGGAAGACCGAGATCATCGACTTCAACGAGTCGGACCTCGGCGGCTACAAGGACGTCTCGGTCGCGGTCAAGACCAAGGGCAACGCCGAGCCCGGCCAGGGCGTCTGGGCCCGGCTGAAGTACGAGGGCGGCGTGCACCGCGTGCAGCGCGTCCCCGCCACCGAGTCCCAGGGCCGCATCCACACCTCCGCGGCGGGCGTGCTGGTCACCCCCGAGGCGGAGGAGGTCGAGGTCGAGATCCACACCAACGACCTGCGGATCGACGTCTACCGCTCCTCCGGCCCCGGCGGCCAGTCGGTCAACACCACCGACTCCGCGGTCCGGATCACCCACCTGCCGACCGGTATCGTGGCGTCCTGCCAGAACGAGAAGAGCCAGCTGCAGAACAAGGAGCAGGCGATGCGCATCCTGCGTTCGCGCCTGCTCGCCGCCGCGCAGGAGGAGGCCGAGCGGGAGGCCTCGGACGCGCGCCGCAGCCAGGTCCGCACGGTGGACCGCTCCGAGCGGATCCGCACGTACAACTACCCCGAGAACCGCATCTCGGACCACCGCACGGGCTTCAAGTCGTACAACCTGGACCAGGTCCTGGACGGCGACCTGAACGCGGTGATCCAGTCCTGCGTCGACGCGGACGCGGCGGCCAAGCTCGCCGCGGCCCAACAGAACTGAGACGGGCGCCCCAGCCCCGGACAACCCCGCAGCCGGAGCGCAGAAACAAGAGGTCGTACGGATGAACCTGCTGCTCGCCGAGGTGGCCCAGGCCACCCAGCGGTTGGCCGCGGCCGGCGTGCCGTCGCCGCGTTTCGACGCGGAGGAACTCGCCGCCTACGTCCACAACGTCAAGCGCAGCCAGCTCCACACGGTGAAGGACGCCGACTTCGACGCCCGCTACTGGGAGGCCGTCTCCCGCCGCGAGGCGCGCGAGCCGCTCCAGCACATCACCGGGCGGGCGTTCTTCCGCTACCTGGAACTGGAGGTCGGCCCCGGGGTGTTCGTGCCCCGGCCGGAGACCGAGACGGTCGTCGAGTGGGCCATAGACGCCGTCCGCGACATGGACGTCGCCGAGCCGCTGGTGGTCGACCTCTGCTCCGGCTCGGGCGCCATCGCGCTCGCGCTCGCCCAGGAGCTGCCGCGCTCGATCGTGCACGCCTTCGAACTCGACGAGGGCGCGCTGGAGTACACCCGGCGCAACATCGAGGCCAGCCCGGACCGGGCCCGCATCACCCTGCACGCCGGCGACGCCACCAAGGCCTTCGCCGACGACCGCTCCTGGGACGGCCGCTTCGACCTGGTCATCTCCAACCCGCCGTACATCCCGCTCACCGAGTGGGAGTACGTCGCCCCCGAGGCCCGCGACCACGACCCGCAGATGTCGCTGTTCTCGGGCGAGGACGGCCTGGACACCATCCGCGGCATCGAGCGGGTGGCCGCGCGGCTGCTGCGCCCGGGCGGCGCGGTGGTGATCGAGCACGCCGACCAGCAGGGCGGCCAGGTGCCGTGGATCTTCAACGAGGAACACGGCTGGACGGACACCGCCGACCACCGCGACCTGAACAACCGGCCGCGCTTCACGACAGCCCGAAGGGCGTCGTTGTGAACGGTCGTGCGCAGTACGACGGCCCGAAGGGCGTCGTCGTGAGCACCAAGCGCAGCACGACCGCCCGTAGGGCCGCGCTGTGAACGTCATGAGCCACTCCGGAAGGGGACCGCACCGATGAGCCGCCGCTACGACTGTGCCGACGCCGGGGACCGCGCCACCGGTCTGCGGGAGGCCGCCTCGGCGATCCGCCGCGGCGAACTCGTCGTGCTGCCCACCGACACCCTGTACGGCGTCGGCGCGGACGCGTTCTCGCCGGAGGCCGTGGCCGCCCTGCTGGCCGCCAAGGGCCGGGGCCGCAACATGCCCTCGCCCGTCCTGGTCGGCTCGCCGACCACCCTGCACGGGCTGGTCACCGACTTCTCCGAGCAGGCCTGGGAACTCGTCGACGCCTTCTGGCCCGGCGGCCTCACCCTGGTCGCCCGGCACCAGCCCTCGCTGCGCTGGGACCTCGGGGAGACCCGCGGCACCGTCGCCGTCCGGATGCCGCTGCACCCGGTCGCCATCGAGCTGCTGAACACCACCGGCCCGCTCGCCGTCTCCAGCGCCAACAAGACCGGCGGCCCGTCCCCGGCCACCTGCGACGAGGCGCAGGCGCAGCTCGGCGACGCCGTCTCGGTCTACCTGGACGGCGGGCAGGCCGACCACGCGACCGCCTCGTCCATCGTCGATGTCACGGGCAAGGTCCCGGTCCTGCTGCGGGCCGGCGCGATCAGCGTCGAGCAGCTGAGGGAGGTCGTCCCCGACCTGGAGGCCGGAAGTTGACACCCACCGCCTCGCTCCACGCCGGGCCGGGCATAGCGCCGTACCTGAGCGTGGGTCCCAGGCCGCTGGACCACTTCCGGATCCTGTACGTCTGCACCGGCAACATCTGCCGCTCGCCGATCGCCGAGCGGCTGACCCGGCGTGAGCTGGACACCCGGCTCAGCCCCCGGGTGGCCGGGCGGATCCTGGTGGAGAGCGCCGGCACCTGGGGCCACGAGGGCGCGCCGATGGAGGACCACGCCGCGACCGTGCTCAACGAGTACGGCGCCGACAGCGGCGGCTTCACCGGCCGGGAGCTGCTGGACGAGCACGTGGTCGAGGCCGACCTGGTGCTCACGGCGACCCTGGACCACCGCGCCCAGGTCATCTCGATGGGCCACGAGGCGGGGCTGCGCACCTTCACCCTGAAGGAGTTCACCCGTCTGGTGCGGACGATAGACCCGGGCACCCTGCCCGACCCGCGCCGCGGCGCGGACGTCACCGAGCGCGCCCGCGCGCTGGTCCGGGCGGCCGCCGCGCTGCGCGGCTGGCTGCTGGCCGCCACTCCGGAGTCCGACGAGGTGGACGACCCGTACGGGGCGCCGATCGGCATGTTCCGCAACTGCGGCGAGGAGATATTCCACGCGGTCGACCCGGTCGTCACCGCGCTCACCGGGGTGTCCGCGCACCCTGCTTGATGCCCCCGCGGGGCTCTGGGCCCGGCGGGTGACAGCGCCGCCCCGAGCGCCCGCCCGGGTGCACCGGCCCCGCGTCGGCGAGCCGCTCGCGGGGCCCGGTCCTACGCTGGAGGGACCGACCCCGTAGCGCCCGGGAGTACCGCCATGACCGTCACCGATGCCGCGACCGGCCCGACCGCGACGAGGGGGCGCCCGTGGGCGTCCGAGGCGCTGCTCCGGGCGGATCCCCAGCTGGCCGACCTGCTGGCCGCGGAGGCCGAGCGGCGGGCCGAGACGATCCAGCTGCTGGCGGGGGAGAACCTGACCTCACCGGCCGTCCTGGCGGCCCTGGGCGGCCCGTTGATCGACAAGTACGCCGAGGGGTACCCCGGACGCCGGCACCACACCGGTTGCGCCCTCGCGGACGCCGCGGAGCTCCTCGCGGTCGACCGGGCGCGCGAGCTGTTCGCCGCGTCCCACGCCAACGTCCAGCCGCGGTCGGCGACTTCGGCGATGCTGGCGGCGTACGCGGCGCTGCTGCAGCCCGGTGACGGCGTTCTGGCGATGTCGCTGGAGCACGGGGGCCACCTGAGCTGCGGCTCGCGGGCGAACTTCTCCGGCCGCTGGTTCGCCTTCACCGGCTACGGCGTGCGCGAGGACGACGGGCTGATCGACCTCGACCAGGTGCGCGAACTCGCCCGCAGCGTGCGCCCGAAGGCCATCGTGGCGGGTTCGATCTCCTACCCCCGGCACCCGGACTGGGCCGCCTTCCGGGAGATCGCCGACGAGGTGGACGCGTACCTCATCGCCTCCGCCGCGCAGATCACGGGCCTGATCGCGGGCGGTGCGGCGCCCTCCCCGGTGCCGTTCGCGGACGTCACCGTGGCGGCCACCCACAAGCTGCTGCGCGGCCCGCGCGGGGGCCTGCTGCTGTCCACCGCGGAGCTGGCGGAGCGGATCGACCGGGCGGTGTTCCCGTTCAGCCAGGGCGGTGCGGCGATGAACGAGGTGGCCGGCAAGGCCGTCGCGCTCGCGGAGGCGGCGACGCCCGCCTACCGGGCGTACGCGCGCCGGACGGTGGCCGGGGCGCGCGTGCTCGCGCAGGGGCTCGCGCAGGCCGGTATGCGGCCGTTGACCGGCGGGACCGACACCCACCTCGTGACGGCCGACGTGCGCCCGCTGGGCGTCAGCGGAGCCGAGGCGGAGCGGCGCTGCGCGGCGGCCGGACTGCTGCTCGGCAAGAGCGCGCTGCCGTACGACCCCGCGCCGCCGTCCGAGGCCTCCGGGATCCGGCTGGGCACCGGCACGGTGATCACGCAGGGGATGGGGGAGCGGGAGCTCACGGAGATCGCCGGGCTGATCGGGCGGTCGCTCGCGGGGGGCGAGGCCGTCCGGGTGGGCGAACGGGTGCGGGAGCTGGCCCTGGCGTTCGCGGACCGGGCGTGATCGACGGCGCCGACGTATCCGGTCCTCCTACCCGGCAGGGCGAACCGCGATGCGCGTCCTCGGCGTCCGACTCAATAAGGTGTGTGCCGTGGCGACGCACCTCGAACCCCGGACAGGCGCGGGAGTACCTTCGGTACCTTCCCGTAGGACAGTGACGCAGGAGGCCAGTGGTGCGTGAGTATCTGCTGGTGCTGTTCTGCACTGCGGCCGTCACCTATCTGCTGACCGGCCCGGTCCGGAAGTTCGCGATCGCGGCCGGCGCCATGCCGCCGGTCCGGGCCCGGGACGTGCACCGCGAGCCCACCCCGCGGCTCGGCGGCATCGCGATGTTCGGCGGGCTGTGCGCGGGCATCCTGGTCGCCTCCCAACTCGACAACCTGAGCAAGGTGTTCACCCAGGGCACCGACATCCGCGCGCTGCTGTCCGGCGCCGGGATCATGTGGCTGCTCGGCGTGCTCGACGACAAGTGGGGCGTGGACGCGCTGGTGAAGCTCGGCGGCCAGATGATCGCCGCCGGTGTGATGGTCTGGCAGGGCGTCACGGTGATCACCCTCCCGGTGCCCGGCGTCGGCGCGGTCGCGGTCAGCCCCACCCAGGGCATGGTCATCTCGGTGACGCTGGTCGTCGTCATGGTCAACGCGGTGAACTTCATCGACGGGCTGGACGGCCTGGCCGGCGGCATGGTGTGCATCGCCGCGATGGCGTTCTTCCTGTACTCCTACCGGCTCTGGTACGGCTACACGATCACCGACGCGGCGCCCGCCGTGCTGTTCAGCGTGCTGCTGATCGGCATGTGCCTGGGCTTCCTGGCACACAACATGCACCCCGCGCGGATCTTCATGGGCGACTCCGGCTCGATGATGCTGGGCCTCATGCTGGCCGTCGCCGCGATCTCGATCACCGGGCGCGTCGACCCCGACCTGATCACCAGCGAGACCGGTTCGCAGACCGCCACCGTGCACGCCTTGGTGCCGATCTACATCCCGCTGCTGCTGCCGCTGACGGTCATCGCGCTGCCGCTGGCGGACCTGCTGCTCGCCGTCGTCCGCCGCACCTGGGCCGGCCAGTCGCCGTTCGCCGCGGACAAGCGGCACCTGCACCACCGGCTGCTCCAGGTCGGGCACTCGCACAGCCGGGCCGTGCTGATCATGTACTTCTGGGCGGCGCTGATCGCCTTCGGCACGGTGGCGTTCTCGGTCACCAACACCGGCCGCACGGTGGTGCTGACGCTCGCCGGGCTCTGCCTGGTCGGCCTGGTGGTGCTGCTGACGCCGCGGTTCCGGCCGCGCGCCCCCCGCGCGGTGCAGGCCTTCGTCCCGCCGCGGTACCGCCGCCAGCCCTCGGGCCCGATGGCTGAACTGTCGGCAAAGGACAAGCAACTTCTTGGTGAAGCCGGCCAGGGCTCCTCGGCGCTCGACGACCACGGTCGCGCCACCGGTCGCCGCTAGCAAGGGAGTTGACGTGCCGCCAGAAAGGTTCACCCGTTCGGCGGCACTCCTGCTCCGTCAGTGTGACAGGAGCCACATATTCATGGTAAAGCTCTCATCAAATAGTTTGTGATACCGTTCACGAGTACCGAGAACACGCCGAAAGACCTGACAGGTGGAGGACTTCCGTCCCCGGTCGGTCTCCCTCGACGGGCCCGTCGCTCCAGCGGGCGGCCCGGCGGCGGCCACTCGGTCCGGTGTCACCCCACCAAGTGCTGTGCCCCGTCCCCGTTTCACCGACATGCCGCCGGAGCTGCCGACATGCCGTCCACCGACGCCCGGATCCTCCGAGGCGCCGCGATTCCCACTGCGGTCGCCGGGATCATCGCCATGGCGATCTCGTTCCCCGTCGCCGGTGGGAAGGCTCTGCTCGGCGCCCTGTTCGGCGCGTTGCTCGTGATGGCCTTCTTCACCTTCGGTCAGATCGCGCTCGACCGGCTGACCAGGTCGAACCCGCAGATCATGATGGCCGCCGCGCTGCTCGTGTACACCACGCAGATCCTGCTGGTCGGCATCGTCCTCGCGGTCTTCAAGAACACCGAACTCTTCAACCGGCAGGCGTTCGCGTTCACCCTGCTCGGCTGCGCCCTGGTCTGGACGGGCTTCCAGGTGCGCGGCGCGCTCAAGGCCAAGACCTTCTACGTCGTCCCCGACGCCTCCGAAAAGAAGGACGACAAGTCCTCCGGCTCGGGACGTCAACAGTGACGAGGTCCGACTGTCCCCCCAACGAGGGGGGCGGTGTTTATGCGCCACTGACGGGCTGCTATCGTCCGTCGCAACAACGGAGTACGGGAAGAGGCCAGGTCTGTCCGGACAGTGGACGGATCGCCCCCCGGATCCGCGCAGTCTTCGATGATCCCGCGGCGGTGCAGCGCACCGCCGCGCCGGATCCGCGAGAAACCCATCAAGTTCCAGTGCCGCTCCGTGGCCGCAGGCCGCGCCGACACACCGAGGTTGCCGTAACCATGCGTCACGACGAAGGAGTCCGTGGTGAGTGCTGAACTCCCCCTCGCCAGCAGTTGCCACTTCGGGGACGCTGGCTGCGGCTTCCCGGCGCCGGGTCTGAACGAGTTCTCGTTCAAGCCGATCTTCACGATCGGTGGCGTCGACTTCAACAAGCCGATGCTGCTGTCGATGATCGTCGCCGTGCTGGTGGTCGTCTTCTTCTGGGCCGCCTTCGCCAAGCCCCGCCTGGTTCCCGGCAAGCTGCAGCTGGTCGGTGAGATCGGCTACGACTTCGTCAAGCGCTCCATCGTGCTGGAGACGATCGGCAAGAAGGGCGAGAAGTACGTCCCGATGCTCGTCTCGATGTTCTTCTTCATCTGGTTGATGAACATCATGTCGATCATCCCCTTCGCGCAGTTCCCCGTGTCGGCGGCGATCGCGTTCCCGGCCGGCCTCGCGGCGGTCGTGTGGATCACCTACATGACGCTGACCTTCAAGAAGCACGGCTTCGTCGGCGGTCTGAAGAACCTCTGCTGGCCCTCGGGCATCCCCGGCTGGGTCATGTTCATCCTGGTGCCGATCGAGTTCTTCTCGAACATCTTCGTGCGCCCCTTCACGCTCGCGGTCCGAGCCTTCGCGAACATGTTCGCCGGCCACCTGCTGATCGTGATGTTCTCCATCGCCTCCTGGTACCTGCTCAGCCCGACCCTGGGCGCGCTGTACGGCTCGGCCTCCTTCATCGTGGCCGTCGCGCTGACCGCCTTCGAGCTGCTGGTCCAGTTCCTGCAGGCCTACATCTTCGTGATGCTGGCCAGCAGCTACATCGCCGGTGCCCTCGAAGAGTCGCACTGAGCCAGGGGGCCCCGGCCCCGCCCCGAACCACCTCCCGGATCGCCCGGTGGCCAATCACCACCGGTTCACCACCCCTGCAAAGGACACACGTCAATGAGCTTCATCGCTGAGGGCACTGTCTACGGTTCCGTCGCCTCCATCGGCTACGGCCTCGCCGCCATCGGCCCCGGCATCGGCGTCGGTCTCATCTTCGGTAACGGTGTCCAGGCCATGGCCCGCCAGCCCGAGGCCGCTGGTCTCATCCGCTCCAACATGTTCATCGGCTTCGCGCTGACCGAGGCGCTCGCCCTCATCGGCATCGTCATGCCGTTCGTCTTCGGCAACAAGTAATCCGCCGTAGACCCTTTCTGAGGAAGGTCCAGATATGAGCCCCGTGCTTTCGCTCGCGGCCGAGGAGAAGATGAACCCTCTCCTCCCCGCGTGGCCCGAGGTGATCATCGGCCTGCTCTGCTTCTTCATCGTCTTCGGTCTGCTCGGCAAGAAGCTCCTCCCCAGCATCGAGAAGGTGCTGTCGGAGCGCCGGGACGCCATCGAGGGCGGCATGGAGCGCGCCGAGGCCGCCCAGGCCGAGGCCCAGGCCCTGCTTGAGCAGTACCGCGCCGATCTCGCCGAGGCGCGTCACGAGGCTGCCCGCATCGTCGAGCAGGCTCGCGAGCAGGGCGCTGCCCAGCTCGCCGAGATGCGCGAGGAGGGCCAGCGTCAGCGCGAGGCCATCGTCGCTGCCGGCCACGCGCAGATCGAGGCCGACAAGAAGCAGGCGACTGCCGCCCTGCGCCAGGACGTGGGTTCGCTGGCCTCCCAGCTGGCCTCCCGCATCGTGGGTGAGTCCCTCGAGGACCACGCCCGGCAGAGCGGCGTGATCGACCGCTTCCTGGACGAGCTGGAGGCCAAGGCCGCCGTTGCTCAGGGTGCGGCCAAGTGATCGGCGCAAGCCGCGAGGCCCTCGCCGCCGGGCGGCAGAACCTGGAGAGCCTGACCGACTCCACCTCGGTGGACGCGGTCAAGCTCGCCGAGGAGCTCACCGCCGTCACGGCCCTGCTGGACCGTGAGGTGTCGCTGCGCCGCGTCCTGACCGACCCGTCCCGGTCGGGCCAGGACAAGGCCCAGCTGGTCTCCTCGCTGCTGACCGGTCAGGTCTCCGGCGAGACCGTCGACCTGGTCTCCGGCCTGGTCCGTTCGCGCTGGTCCGGCTCGCGTGACCTGGTCGACGCGACCGAGGAGCTCGCCGCGTACGCCGAGGTCATCGCCGCCGACAAGGCCGGCGTCCTGGACGACGTCGAGGACGAGCTGTTCCGCTTCGGCCGGGTGGTGAGCGGCTCGCACGAGCTGCGCGCCGCGCTGACCGAGCCGAAGGCCGGCGCCGTCGCCAAGGCGGAGCTGATCAAGAAGCTGCTCGGCGGCCGCGCCAACGCGGGCACCGTCCGGCTGGTCACCGCCCTCGTGAACGCGCCGCGTGGCCGTAGCCTGGAGCAGGGCCTGGAGTCCTACTCGAAGCTCGCCTCCGCGCGTCGTGGCCGCGTGGTGGCCCTCGTCACCACCGCGGTGCTGATGTCGGACGCCCAGAAGGAGCGCCTCGCCGGTGCTCTGGGCCGGATGTACGGCCGTCAGGTCCACCTGAACATCGACGTCGACCCCGAGGTCATCGGCGGTGTCCGGGTCCAGATCGGCGACGAGATCATCGAGGGCACCGTGTCGAGCCGCCTCGAGGGCGCTCGCCAGTCGCTCGAAGGCTGAGCACCGAAGCAGCACATCCGACCCTCGGTCGGGAAACCGGCTCCCACCGGAGCCGGCAAATCGTACGGCCGGTTCGGCAGACCCGGCCGAGAGTCGAATACTTGCGGCCCTCAATGGCGGGCCGAGGATCGCAAACTAGGAGAGCAGGGAAGCCTGATGGCGGAGCTTACGATCCGTCCGGAGGAGATCCGGGACGCGCTGGCCGACTTTGTCCAGTCGTACCAGCCGGACGCCGCTTCTGTGGAAGAGGTCGGCACGGTCACTGACGCGGCGGACGGCATCGCGCATGTCGAGGGTCTGCCCTCGGTCATGGCCAACGAGCTGCTGAAGTTCGAGGACGGCACGCTCGGCCTCGCGCTGAACCTCGACACCCGCGAGATCGGTGTCGTCATCCTCGGTGAGTTCGGCGGCATCGAGGAGGGCCAGACCGTGCGCCGCACGGGCGAGGTCCTCTCGGTCCCGGTCGGCGACGGCTACCTCGGCCGCGTCGTGGACCCGCTGGGCAACCCGATCGACGGCCTGGGCGAGATCGCCTCCACCGGCCGCCGCGCCCTGGAGCTGCAGGCCCCCGGCGTCATGGTCCGCAAGTCGGTCCACGAGCCGATGCAGACCGGCATCAAGGCCATCGACGCGATGACCCCGATCGGCCGCGGCCAGCGCCAGCTGATCATCGGTGACCGCCAGACCGGCAAGACCGCCGTGGCGATCGACACGATCATCAACCAGCGCGACAACTGGCGCTCGGGCGACCCGAAGAAGCAGGTCCGCTGCATCTACGTCGCCGTCGGCCAGAAGGGCTCCACCATCGCGTCCGTCCGCGGCGCCCTGGAGGAGGCCGGCGCGCTGGAGTACACCACCATCGTGGCCGCTCCCGCCTCCGACCCGGCCGGCTTCAAGTACCTCGCCCCGTACACCGGTTCGGCCATCGGCCAGGAGTGGATGTACGACGGCAAGCACGTCCTGATCATCTTCGACGACCTGTCGAAGCAGGCCGAGGCCTACCGCTCCGTCTCCCTGCTGCTGCGCCGCCCGCCGGGCCGCGAGGCCTACCCGGGTGACGTCTTCTACCTGCACTCCCGCCTGCTGGAGCGCTGCGCGAAGCTCTCCGACGAGCTGGGCGCGGGCTCGATGACCGGTCTGCCGATCATCGAGACCAAGGCCAACGACGTCTCGGCGTACATCCCGACCAACGTCATCTCCATCACCGACGGCCAGTGCTTCCTGGAGTCCGACCTGTTCAACGCCGGCATCCGCCCGGCCGTGAACGTCGGCATCTCGGTCTCCCGTGTCGGTGGCTCGGCCCAGATCAAGGCCATGAAGTCGGTCGCCGGCCGTCTGCGCCTGGACCTGGCCCAGTACCGCGAGCTGGAGGCGTTCGCCGCCTTCGGTTCCGACCTGGACCCGGCCTCCAAGGCCCAGCTGGAGCGCGGTGCGCGCATGGTCGAGCTGCTGAAGCAGGGCCAGTACCAGCCGTTCCCGGTCGAGGAGCAGGTCGTCTCCATCTGGGCCGGTACCACCGGCAAGCTGGACGACGTCCCGGTCGCGGACATCCGCCGCTTCGAGCGCGAGTTCCTGGACCACCTGCGCCTGCAGCACAAGGACCTGCTGGCCGGCATCGTCGAGACCAGCAAGCTGGAGGACGGCACCATCGACGCCCTCACCAGCGCGATCGCCGCCTTCAAGCAGGGCTTCACCACCGCCGACGGCAAGCTCCTCGGCGAGCAGGCCTGAGTCCGGTAGCGAGGGAAAGGACGTAACGACCCATGGGAGCACAGCTTCGGGTCTACAAGCGCCGGATCCGCTCTGTCACCGCGACGAAGAAGATCACCAAGGCGATGGAGATGATCTCCGCGTCGCGCATCGTCAAGGCGCAGCGCGCGGTGGCCGCCTCCACTCCGTACGCCGATGAGCTCACCCGGGCGGTGACGGCGGTGGCCACCCGGTCCAACGCCAAGCACCCGCTCACCACCGAGAACCCGAGCGCCTCGCGTGCCGCCGTCCTGCTGATCACGGCGGACCGCGGCCTGGCGGGCGGTTACTCGACCAACGCCATCAAGCAGGGTCTCGCGCTCAGCGCGAAGCTCCGCGAAGAGGGCAAGGACGTGGTGACGTACATCGTCGGTCGCAAGGGCGTCTCGTACTACACCTTCCGCGACCTCGTGGTCGAGAAGTCGTGGACCGGCTTCTCCGACAAGCCGACCTACGGCGACGCGAAGGCCGTGGCGGCCGACCTGATCGAGGCCTTCACGGCCGAGACGGGCGGCGTGGACGAGCTGCACCTGATCTCGACGAAGTTCGAGTCGATGCTGACGCAGACCGCGGTGGACGCCCGGCTGCTGCCGCTGAAGCTCGACGAGGTCGAGCTCAGCGACGAGTCGAAGGCGAAGCACGAGATCTTCCCGCTGTACGACTTCGAGCCGTCGGCGGAGGGCGTCCTCGACGCGCTGCTGCCGCGGTACGTCGAGAGCCGGATCTACAACGCGCTGCTGCAGTCGGCCGCTTCCGAGCACGCCGCCCGCCGCCGTGCGATGAAGAGCGCGACGGACAACGCCGGCGAGCTCATCAAGTCGCTCACGCGGCTTGCCAACTCGGCCCGTCAGGCCGAGATCACCCAGGAAATCAGCGAGATTGTCGGTGGCGCCAACGCGCTCGCTGACGCCAGCCGCGGGAGCGAATGAGAATGACCACCACTGTTGAGCCGACCACGGCGACGGGCCGCGTCGCGCGGGTCATCGGCCCGGTCGTCGACGTGGAGTTCCCCGTCGACGCTATTCCGGACATGTTCAACGCCCTGCGCGTCGAGGTCGAGAACCCCGACGGCTCGGGCAAGAAGATCCTGACCCTCGAGGTCGCCCAGCACCTCGGCGACGGCCTGGTCCGCGGCATCTCGATGCAGCCGACCGACGGCCTGGTCCGTGGCGCGCAGGTCACCGACACCGGTGCCGCCATCTCCGTGCCGGTCGGCGACATCACCAAGGGCAAGGTGTTCAACGCCCTCGGTGAGGTCCTGAACGTCGACAAGGACGAGTTCAACTCGCAGGTCGAGGTTCGCTGGCCGATCCACCGCAAGGCCCCGAACTTCTCCGAGCTCGAGTCGAAGACCGAGATGTTCGAGACTGGCATCAAGGTCATCGACCTGCTCACCCCGTACGTCCAGGGTGGCAAGATCGGTCTGTTCGGTGGTGCCGGTGTCGGCAAGACCGTTCTGATCCAGGAGATGATCTACCGCGTCGCCGAGAACTTCGGTGGTGTGTCGGTGTTCGCCGGCGTCGGCGAGCGCACCCGTGAGGGCAACGACCTGATCCACGAGATGGTGGACTCGGGCGTTCTGGACAAGACCGCCCTGGTCTTCGGCCAGATGGACGAGCCGCCGGGCACCCGTCTGCGCGTCGCCCTGTCCGCGCTGACCATGGCGGAGTACTTCCGCGATGTGCAGAAGCAGGACGTGCTGCTCTTCATCGACAACATCTTCCGGTTCACCCAGGCCGGTTCCGAGGTGTCGACCCTGCTCGGCCGCATGCCCTCCGCGGTGGGTTACCAGCCGAACCTGGCCGACGAGATGGGCCTCCTGCAGGAGCGCATCACCTCGACCCGCGGTCACTCGATCACCTCGATGCAGGCGATCTACGTCCCCGCGGACGACCTGACCGACCCGGCCCCGGCCACCACCTTCGCCCACCTGGACGCGACCACCGTTCTGTCGCGCCCGATCTCGGAGAAGGGCATCTACCCGGCCGTCGACCCGCTGGACTCCACGTCCCGCATCCTCGACCCGCGGTACATCGCGCAGAACCACTACGACACGGCCGTCCGTATCAAGGGGATCCTGCAGAAGTACAAGGACCTGCAGGACATCATCGCGATCCTCGGTATCGACGAGCTGTCCGAGGAAGACAAGATCACGGTGCACCGCGCCCGTCGCATCGAGCGCTTCCTCTCGCAGAACACCTACGTGGCGAAGCAGTTCACCGGCGTCGACGGCTCGACCGTTCCGCTGTCGGAGACCATCGAGGCGTTCAACGCGATCGCGGACGGCAAGTACGACGCCGTCCCGGAGCAGGCCTTCTTCATGTGCGGTGGCATCGAGGACCTCGAGAAGAACGCCGCCGAGCTGGCGAAGAAGTAATCGCGGCCGGTAGCAGCTGAGTGACCGTGAGGGGTGGGCCCCAACCCTGGGACCCACCCCTCGCGTCGCATCGGCTGTGATTCCGGTCAAATCCGTGCCGCCGGTTTCATGCCGGAGGCGCGGGGCCGTTATTCTTACCGAAACTCCCGAGTAATCGGGGGTTGCATGAGCCTAGGAGCCCACGTTGGCTGAGCTGCACGTCGAGCTGGTCGCAGCCGACCGCAAGGTGTGGTCCGGTGCGGCCACCATCGTCGTCGCCCGTACGGCCTCCGGTGACACCGGCATCATGCCGGGTCACACCCCGGTGCTGAGCGTGCTGGAGACCGGCCCGGTCACCATCCGCACGGTGGACGGCGGCACCGTGATCGCCGCGGTGCACGGCGGCTTCATCTCCTTCGCCGACAACAAGCTGTCTCTGCTCGCGGAGATCGCCGAGCTGGCGGACGAGATCGACGTCGCGCGCGCCGAGCGCGCACTGGAGAAGGCCAAGGCGGACCTGGACGCGCACGCCGAGCGGCGCGCCGAGGTGCGTCTGTTCGCGGCGCGCGGCCTCAAGGCCCACGCCTGAGTGTGCCGGACCCTGGTTTAGCGGGGTCGACCGACGGTCCCGGGGACGCGCGAGCGTGACCCCGGGACTGTCGTCTCAGTTGGTAGGTCAACGCGGTCGCCTGGTACGACCGATACGGGGAACGCGGGTAGCGAGGAGGTAGGTGAGCATGGTCCTCGCCCTTGTGGTGTGCGCGGCGGTCGTGGCGCTGGGTGTGATCGGCCTGGTCGCGTTCGCGGTGCGACGCCGCCTCATCCAGCGGGTCGGCGGCACCTTCGACTGCAGCTACCGGCTCAAAATGCCCGCCGACGCCTCGACGCAGCCCGACCTCGACGAGAACGGCAAGCCCACCTCGGCCCCGGTCCCCCAGACCGACGGCAAGGGGTGGGTTTTTGGTATCGGCCGGTACAGCGGTGACTCGATCGAGTGGTTCCGGGTCTTCTCGTACGCCCCGCGCCCGCGCAAGGTGCTCCCGCGCCGGGAGATCGAGGTCCTCGGCCGGCGCTACCCGGAGGGCCAGGAGGAGCTCGCGCTGCTCTCCGGCTCGGTGGTGCTGCGCTGCCTGCACAACGGCGCCCCGCTGGAGCTCGCGATGAGCGAGGACGCGCTCACCGGCTTCCTCGCCTGGCTGGAGGCGGCACCGCCCGGCCAGAGGGTCAACGTCGCCTGACGGCCCGGCTAGTCTGGCCGCATGGTCAATCTGACGCGCATCTACACCCGTACCGGCGACGACGGCACCACCGCGCTGGGCGACATGAGCCGGACCACCAAGACCGACCCGCGACTGGTCGCGTACGCCGACGCCAACGAGGCGAACGCGGCGATCGGCGTGGCCATCGCGGCCGGGGCGCTGCCGCAGGACGTCGTCGCGGTGCTCACGCGGATCCAGAACGACCTGTTCGACGTCGGCGCGGACCTGGCCACGCCCGTCGTCGAGGCCCCGGAGTACCCGCCCCTGCGGGTCCTGCAGTCGTACATCGACCGGCTGGAGGGCGACTGCGACCACTACCTGGAGCAGCTGGAGAAGCTGCGCAGCTTCATCCTGCCCGGCGGCACGCCCGGCGCGGCCTACCTGCACCTGGCCTGCACGGTGGTGCGGCGGGCCGAGCGGGCCACCTGGGCGGCGATCGAGACGCACGGGGACACCGTCAACCCGCTGACCGCCAAGTACCTCAACCGGCTCTCCGACCTGCTCTTCATCCTGGCCCGGACGGCCAACAAGGAGCGCGGCGACGTGCTCTGGGCGCCGGGGGAGAACCGCTAGCTAGGGCAGCGGGGCCTTCTCGGGGGCGGGCCGCTCGACCGGGCGGCCGTCGACGACCGTCACGCCGGCCGGCGGCTCCTTCGGCCAGTAGGAGTAGCAGCCGGCGACGATCAGGTTGATCACGGCCGCCGCGCCCAGCCTGATGTACCACTGCGTGAACATGCCGAAGTGGGCGGAGCCCGCGGAGAGCGGGACCAGGAGGGTGATCAGGCCCAGTGTGATGACGGCCGAGACGACCGTCCGGCCAGCCACCTGCCACTCGTACCTGGTCCGCTCCGGGCCGTACTTGGGCGAGGGCAGCGGCTTGGGGCCGCCCGCGAAGCGGTGCAGGAAGTGCCGGTCGGCCCAGCGGACGAGCGAGGGGCCGTAGCCGACCGAGAAGCCCGCGTAGCTCGCGGCGAGGGCGTGTGTCCAGCTCGCGGTGGTGCCGCCGCGCAGGTCGAGCACGGTGAGCGCGTACAGCGTGAGGTCGACCACCGGGAGCCCGACCAGCAGCACGGTGCTGGTGCGGCGCCACCGCAGCAGGTAGCGGGCGAAGAGGCCGAGGCCGAGCAGGATCCACCAGGAGACCTCGGCCGCGACGATGAGGGTGACGATCACGTTGTGCTCCCGGACGGTCGGCGGTGCCACCAGACTCGCGCGGGCACGCGGTCGTGTCGTCGTCGTGCGGTGCCGTCCGCGCGTGCATCTTTCGATGTAGCCGACTCCTCCGTGGACCGGAGCGGAGCGGTCCACCGGGGGTGGTGAGATGGGGGTGTGCTCCGTCCGTCCTTTTCACCGCGCGCGCTGGACCGGCTGATCGCCCTCTGCGGGCTGCTCGGCGGTGCGGTGCTGATCGCCTTCAAGGTGTACGACCGGCCCGGCGACACCCCGCTCTGGGCGGTGGTGGCGCCGCTGCTGGTGATGGCCGCGCTGGAACTGTTCCGGCGGACCAGGCCCGTGCTGGCGGTGTCGCTGGGCGGACTCGCGTTCGCGGGCAGTGTGACGGCGGGCAGCCTGCTGGCGACGACCATCATGTACACCGACCTGCTGTACGCGGCGGTGATCTACGGCAGCCCCCGGATGTCCCGGGTCCTGCACCTGACCGGCGGGGGCACCGTGCTGGTGCTCTCCACGCTGGCGCTGGTCTACGACGGCACGCCGTCCGGGCTGCTGATCGTGGTGGTCGGTTCGCTGGTCTTCCTGGTGCCGGTGTGGACCGGGGACGTGGTGCGCAAGCACCGGCAGGAGGCGGAGACCGAGCGGCTGCGCGCCGAACAGACCGCGCTGCTCTCGGAGATGGACCGGCGCGAGGCCATCGTCGCCGAACGGGCCCGGATGGCACGGGAGTTGCACGACGTGGTGGCCAACCACCTGTCGGCGATCGCGATCCACGCGACCGGTGCGCAGTCCATCGCGCGGCGTCAGCGGCGGGTGCAGGACGACCCGCTGGTCGAGGTGCTCGCGGTGATCCGGGAGAACAGCGTCCAAGGATTGGCCGAAATGCGTCGCATGATCGGACTGCTTCGGGACAGTGGCGGGGGCGAGGTCGACGAGTCCTACGCGGCGCCCGACCTCGCCGCGGTGGACGCGCTGTTGGCGAAGGCCCGCGCGGCCGGCCGGGACGTCGGGCTGGAGTTCGAGCTCACCGAGCGCGGCGAGCGCGGCGAGGTGCCGGTGCCGGTCGGGCTGGCCGCGTACCGGATCGTGCAGGAGTCGCTGACCAACGTGCTCAAGCACGCCGGACCGGGGCTCGTGCGGCTGCGGCTGGACTTCGGACCCGGGGAACTGCGGATCGCCGTCGACAGCCCGTACCGGGACGAGGAGGGCCGCGGACTGCCCGGCGCGCGGGCCGGGCTGGTGGGCATGTCGGAGCGTGCCGGGCTGCTCGGCGGCAGCTTCGAGGCGGGGCCGCGGGACGGGAGCTGGAGCGTGCGCGCGGTGCTGCCGCGCGCCCACGGGAGCGAAGGGAACGAGGGACGCGCGTGACGATTCGGGTGCTGGTGGCCGAGGACCAGGCGGCCGTGCGGGCGGCGCTGGTGATGATCCTGCGGGCCGAGCCGGACGTCGAGGTGGTCGGGCAGGCCGCCGACGGCGAGGAGGCCGTCCGGCTGGCCCTGGAGCTGCGGCCGGACGTCGTGCTGATGGACGTGCAGATGCCGCGTCTGGACGGCGTCTCGGCGACCCGCGAGGTGGTGGCCGCCGGGGCGGCCCAGGTGCTCGTGCTGACCACCTTCGACCTGGACGAGTACGTGTACGGCGCGCTGCGGGCCGGCGCGGCCGGGTTCCTGCTCAAGGACCTGGAGGCGGACACCCTGGTCGAGGGCATCCGGACGGTGGCGCGCGGGGACGGCATGCTGGCGCCCTCGGTGACCAGGCGGCTTATCGGCACCTTCGCCCGGCCGGACCGGACGGTCGGGCCGGACACCCGGGAGGCGGTGGCCGGGCTCACCCCGCGCGAGCGGGAGGTGCTGGCGTGCATCGGCGCAGGGCTGTCGAACGGGGAGATCGCGGCCCGGCTGGCGATGGCGGAGGCGACCACGAAGACGCACGTCAGTCGGATCCTGGCGAAGCTGCGGCTGCGCAGCCGGGTGCAGGCGGCGATCCTGGCGCAGGATCTCGGGCTGATGATCTGACCATCGGGTCGCCGGGATTGGTTCACCTGATCAGGTCGGTTGCAGATCACACTCCCGATTGCTACTGCCAGGGAGGATTGGGCACTAAAGTCCCGGCGTGAACGAGCGGAGCGAGTGAACCGAAGACGGGGCGCGCTTCGCGAAGGCGACCGCCGAGCGCAAGCGAGGCGGGAGAGTTGAGCATCGCGGCTCGACGGGCGGTGACCCCTGCCCCGAGCCGCTTTCAGGGCCCGCCCGCGGGGCGGCGACGGCATCGGGAGACCCGCCATGAGCAATGCGTCCAGCAAGCAGATCGCCGTGATCGGTGCCGGCCTGATGGGCGCCGGCATCGCCCAGGTGTCCGCGCAGGCCGGCCACCCGGTGGTGCTGCGGGACGTCACCGACGAGGCGCTGCAGCGGGGCCTGGCCGGCATCCGTGCCTCGTACGAGAAGTTCGTCGCCAAGGGCCGGATGAGCGCCGAGGACGCCGAGGCCGCGCTCGGCCGGATCACCACCACCACCGACCTGGGCGCCGTCGCCGAGGCCGACATCGTGGTCGAGGCCGTGTTCGAGAAGCTGGAGGTCAAGGAGGGCGTCTTCCGCGAGCTCGACAAGCTCGCCAAGGACGGCGCCGTGCTCGCCTCCAACACCTCCGCCATCCCGATCACCCGGATCGCCGCCGCCACCCAGCGGCCGGAGTCGGTCATCGGCGTGCACTTCTTCTCGCCGGTGCCGCTGATGAAGCTGGTCGAGCTGGTCCGCGGCTACAAGACCAGCGACGAGACGCTGGCCGCCGCCCGCGCCTTCGCCGAGGGCGTCGGCAAGGACGTCGTGGTGGTCAACCGCGACGTGGCCGGCTTCGTCACCACCCGCCTGATCACCGCCCTGGTCGTCGAGGCCGCCAAGCTGTACGAGACGGGCGTCGCGACCGCCGAGGACATCGACAAGGCCTGCCGCCTCGGCTTCGGCCACCCGATGGGCCCGCTGGAGACCGCCGACCTGACCGGCGTCGACATCCTGCTGCACGCCGCGCGCAACATCTACGACGAGACCCAGGACGAGAAGTTCGCCGCCCCGGAGATCATGGCGCGCATGGTCACCGCCGGTGACCTCGGCCGCAAGAGCGGCCGCGGCTTCTACGCGCACGAGGGCAAGTAACCCACGAGGCCGCGGGGCCGGGCGGGCCGGGCGATCGGAGCATCGCGCGGCCCGTCCCGCCCGGGACGGGTGAGTTTCCTCACGCCGGGTGCCGCAGACGGGTGATTTGGGCGGTAATCGAGCGTAGGTGTGGAGAGTTCCTGCGTATATTCCCTCGGACGAGTGAAGTTGCTTCAGACCTGACCGCAACCAGCAACCTGCGGTGCTGGTTCGCCGTCAGATGAAGGGGGACCCGGCCCGCGCGTACCGCCCAGCGGCGCAGCTGCCGCGGGCTCCGGGCGAGGGGCCACGGCCCGCCCGGACGGGCACCCCGCTCCCGGGCCCGGCACGGCCGGGGCGGACCCACACCCCCCGACACCGGACCGGCCAGGCAGCGAAGGAGGAGAAGAGCATGCGCATCACCGGCGACCACACGGCGCTGGCCATCGAGGGCCGCCTCGACGTGCGCACCGCCGCCGACGCGCGGGCCCGGCTCCACCAGGCCGTCGACGGCGGCCTCGGCGACCTCGTGCTCGACCTCGCCCGCCTGGAGTTCTGGGACGCCACCGGCCTCGGCGTCATCATGGGCACCCACCGCCGGGCCGGCCGGATCGGCCGCCGGCTCGTGCTGCGCTCCGTCCCGGCCCAGCTCCAGCGCCTGCTGGTGGCCACCAAGCTGCACCGCATCCTCGCCGTGGACGGCGGCATCGCCGAGGCGCACGGGGTCGGTCTCTAGGCGCACGGCCCGTTTGCAGGCCGCGCGCGGTGGGACCGCGCTGCACGTGTGGGGCCGGATGTGCGAGAGTCTGCCCGTCAGAAGACGGCCACCGGAGCCGGGCCATGCCCGCCCTCCCCGCGTACGGCCGCGACCGAGACGTCAGCCGGCCGGCGCGGGACGCCGGCGGCCGAGCACGATGCGGAGCAGAACGTGGCACAGCCATCCGGTGAGTTCCGGCAGGAGGCCGTCCGCACCCGCGGCGGCGAGCTGGTCTCCGGCGGCCTGCTGGTGGGCGTCGGCGCGCCGGACGGCTCCGAGGCCCGCCCCTGCCCCGAGGAGTGGCGCCCCCGTCCCCGCCGGGTGCTGCGCAGCGAGCCCGCCCGCGGGCCGGTCGGCGGCGTCGAGCGGGCGGTCGGCCCGCTCGCCCTCGGTGCCGGGCCCGCCGACCTGCCGCTGCTCGACCGCGAGGCGGACATCGCCGAACTCCTCGGCCTGCTCGCCGAGGGCCGCTCGATACGCCTGGTCGGCCAGGCCGGCTCCGGCCGCAGCGCCCTGCTGTCGGCCGTCGCCGAGGCCGCCGCCGACCTCGCCCCCGGCGGCGTCGTGCAGCTCTGCGGCCACCGCCGCACCGCCGCCGACGTGCTCCAGGAGCTGTTCGCCGCCACCCACCACGCCCCCGGCTACCGCCCCGATCCGGGCCAGCTGGCCGCCCACCTCGCCGACGTCGGCGCGATCGTCGTGATCGACGGCGCCGAACCGGCCGGCGCCGAGCTGGAGGAGCTGCTCGCCGCCGCCCCCCGCTGCGCCTTCCTGATCTCCGTCGCTCCCGGCAGCCCGCCGCTGTCCGTCGGCTCCCGCCTCCAGGACCACCCCGTCGCCGGGCTCTCCCGCGCCGCCTGCCTCGCGCTCGCCGCCCGGCTGGCCGGCCGGCCCCTGGACGTCGCCGAGAAGGCCTGGGCGGTCGACCTCTGGTTCGAGTCCGAGGGCCTGCCGCTGCGCTTCGTCCAGGCCGCCGCGCTGCTGCGCCAGCGGGACGTCGCGGTGGACGCGCTGGTCGCCGCCGAGGAGGACCGGCTGGACGTCTTCGGCGCGGTCGAGGAGCCCGTCCACGATCCGGACCCGGCCGTCCGCGAGAGCGCGCTGCGCCGGACCGTCCCGCTGCCGTCCGTCGCCGAGACCGCCTCGCCCGCCGTCCGGCTCGCGGAGGGGCTGAGCGAGCCCGCGCAGGCCGTGCTGCGGCTCGCCGTGGCGCTCGGGGGCGAGTGCCCGACCGCCCCGCACCTGCCCGCGCTGATCGACGTCGGCCAGGGCGAGGGCGCGCTCGCCGAACTCGCCGACGCCGGGCTCGCGGTGTCCATCGGCGGTCACCACCGGCTGACCGCCGGCGCGCTCGAACTCCTCGCCCCGCACTGGCCGGCGCGCGGCAGCGTCGACGGCGCCGCGCAGCACTTCGCCTGGTGGGTCGGGCACAGCTCGGTGTCGCTCGCGCAGATCGCGGCCGAGGCGGAGGTGGTGATCGGCGTCCTGCTGGCCGACCGCACCGCCGGGCGGCACGAGGCGGTCGTCCGGCTGGCCCGGGCCGCCGCGCCCGCGCTGGCGCTGTCGCTGCGCTGGGGGGCCTGGGAGCGGGCGCTGCAGCTCGGCCTGGAGGCCGCCCGGCGGACCGGGGCCAAGGCCGACGAGGCGTGGTTCCACCACGAGTTGGGCGTGTACGCGATCTGCGTGCGCGAACCGTCGCAGGCGATCGCCGAGTTGGAGACGGCGCTCACCCTGCGGGCCGTCGTCGGCGAGCAGCGCGGGGTCGCGGCCGCGCGAAGGATGCTCGACCTGCTGCGGGCGGAGGGCCGCCAACTGCCGGGCGCCGAGCCCGCCGCGGCGGCGCCCGCGCGCGGGCCGGTGATCCGCAAGATCGCGGCCAGGGTGCCGTCGGGTCTGCGGTCGGGCAGGCGACGGCGGGTGGTCGTCGCGTCGGCGGCGGTGCTCACGCTCGGGGTCCTCAGCACGGCGGTGGCGATGAGCGTCACCGGGCCGGGCGAGCAGAAGGGCAACGACCCGCACAGCCGGCTCGACCAGGGGGACACCAGCCCGGGCGGGCAGGTCCCGCTGCTGCACCCCAGCACCGGCGCGTCCTCGACGGCCGCAGCGGACGCACCGGGCGGCAGCCCGGCGGCGGACGGCACCGGCCCGGGGCCCTCGGCCAGCGGCAGCGCGACGCACTCGCCGTCCGCGTCGGCGTCGGCCTCCGCCTCGAAGAAGCCGAGCCGCTCGCCCGGCGCGACCGAGTCGGACGCTCCGCAGCAGCCGCAGCCTCAGCAGCCGACTCCGGGCGACCCGCAGCCGCCCGTTCAGCAGCCGGGACCGGGGCCGCAGCAGTCGGGGACGCCGGCGCCGCATCCGAGTCCGTCGGCGAGCAGTTCGCCGACCTCTCAGGTGCCGACCCCGACGCCGTCGCAGAGCCAGTCCACGACGCCCCCGCGCCCGTCGGGCAGCCCGACCGCGACGAGCCCGACGGGCTGAGGCGTCAGAACAGCTTCAGCTTGTCGTCGTCGATGCCGCGCAGCTCGTCGTAGTCCAGGACCACGCAGCCGATGCCCCGGTCGGTGGCCAGCACGCGGGCCTGGGGCTTGATCTCCTGCGCGGCGAAGACGCCCTTGACCGGGGCCAACAGCGGGTCCCGGTTGAGGAGTTCGAGGTAGCGGGTGAGCTGCTCGACGCCGTCGATCTCGCCGCGGCGCTTGATCTCGACGGCGACCGTCGTCCCGTCGGCGTCGCGGCACAGGATGTCGACCGGGCCGATCGCGGTCGGGTACTCGCGGCGGATCAGCGCCCAGCCGGCGCCCAGCACCTCCATGCGGTCCGCCAGTAGCTCCTGGAGGTGTGCCTCGACGCCGTCCTTGATCAGGCCCGGGTCGACCCCGAGTTCGTGGGACGAGTCGTGCAACACCTCCTCCAGGGTGATGATGAGCTTCTCGCCGGCCTTGTTCTCCACCGTCCAGACCCCGTCGGCCTCCTTGAGGGCGCACGGCGGGGACATCCAGTTGAGCGGCTTGTAGGCACGGTCGTCGGCGTGGATGCTGACGCTGCCGTCGGCCTTGACCAGGATGAGCCTGGTGGCGGAGGGCAGGTGGGCGGAGAGCCGACCGGCATAGTCGACTGAGCAGCGGGCAATTACGAGACGCACGGTCGACCACGCTAGCCCACCGGGGCCAGTTGATGCGATTCCGCGATGACGGGGTGAAGGAAGCGCGAAGCCCGCGAACATGGAGGCTCGGCGGTTCCGGGGATGCCCCCCGCGGTCTGGCGCCCCTGCGCGAGGGTCGCTACCGTGTGTGACGGCATGCGTGCGGGATCGCTGTCAACGGGGATGGAGACTTCAGATGAACGCTCCGACAGGATCCGGCCATTCTGGTGCACCACGGCGTGTTTCCGGAGCAATCCGTAGGAACCACCGGCTTGGCCCGCCGTTGACTGCCACGCTGTTCCGAAGCGGTCGGTGTTCAGGACGTCACGTCCGGTGGCGCCACCGCACCTTCGCACGGTGCCGGAAACAGCCGCGTTCCGCCCTGTTCCGGACATCACGTGCGATTCACCCACCCTCACTGTGAGCTTTGGACTACGCACCACCACCCGGGCGCCGCGCGGGTGGTCCGCGAGAGGAGAATCCATGTCGCTCGACGTCTCACCGGCCCTGCTGGAGAAGGCCGAGCGGGGCGAGGTCGACGAGCGGGAATTCGTCGACTGCGTCCGCGTCTCGCTGCCGTACGCCTGGAACCTGATCAGCTCGCTGGTCGCCCAGGCGAAGGTCGACGGCACCGACTTCGCCGACAACCAGGTACCGCCGCCCAGCGAGCAGGCCCGCGGCCAGCTCCTGCGGGCGCTCGCCAGCGACGCCATCCGGGGTGCCCTGCAGCGGCACTTCGGGGTCCGGCTGGCCTTCCAGAACTGTCACCGGGTGGCGGTGTTCCTGCCGTCCGACGCCAACGAGGCGCGGTTCGACCGCTTCACCTCCGTCCGGGAGCAGTTGCTCAACCAGTCCGAGGAGCTGCGGGACTGCTGACCTCCGTGCCCGTACGGGCCGCTCCGCCTCCGGTGCGGGGGGAGGGGCGGCCGGGCGCGGTGCGGGCGGCGGATCGGGTTCGGGCCTCAGCTCAGTTGCGGGAGTACTTCCGACCCGAGCCGGGCGATGTTGTGCAGGGTGGCCTCGCGCTCGCCGCTGCCCTCGGCGAGTAGGGCGAAGCGGCGGATGCCGGTCCGCTCGGCGGTGGCCAGCAGACGGTCGGCGCACTGCTTCGGCGTGCCCACCGCGTGCAGGTCGCACAGGAGCTCGGTGTACTGGTGCGGGTCGCGCATCTTGCGCTCCCGGCCGTCCACGGTGCGGTGGGCGCCGAGCCCGTACTCGAACCAGCCCGGCATGGCGTTCAGCAGCGTGGCCCGGGCCGTCGAGGTCCGGTCGTCCACCTGGGCCACGCCGGCCGCGACGTGTCGGCGGCCGATCCGGCGCAGCTGCTCCTCGTCGCGTCCGGCGGCCAGCCAGGCGCTCCGGTACAGCTCCAGCATCCTCAGCTTGTCGTCGTCGCCGGAGTGCATGCCGAGCAGCATCGGCAGGCCGCGTTCGGCGGCGAGCCTGACCCCGGCCGGCGACGTGCACGCGACGACCACCGGCGGGCCGGCCACCGGCCGTCCGGCGGTGGTGAGTTCGTCGCCCGCGCCGTGGCTCGGGTCGGCTCCCTGGGCGCCCTCGACATCGTGGCGCTGACGCGGCAGGCGCACCCGGCCGGCGGGCTCGGCGAGGCCCAGCCAGGCGCCGAGTCCGGGCCGGCGCAGCGGCTCGGTCGCCCGCGGCACCACCGCGACCTCGGGGAAGGCGAACTGCGGTCCGTCCGCGCCGACCCGGGAGCCGCGCAGCCAGCGCAGCAGCAGGTCCAGCCGCTCCGGGAAGCCGTTCTCGAAGGCGTCCACACCGCTGCCGAACACGTCCAGGTCGATCCACGGGCCGCCGCGGCCCACTCCGAGCGTGAAGCGTCCGCCGGAGGTGAGGTGCAGCATCGCGGCCTGCTCGCCGAGCGCCACCGGGTGGGCGGTGGACAGCACGCTGACGGCGGTGCCGACGCCGATCCGGCGGGTGCGGCCGAGCAGCAGCGCGGCGAGGGTGGCGGCGTTCGGGCAGACCCCGTACGGGACGAAGTGGTGCTCGGCCAGCCAGACGCTGTCCAGGCCCGCGCGTTCGGCCTCGACGGCGGCGCGCACGGTGCGGTCCAGCGCCTCGCCGTGGCTCTGCCCGGGGAACTGCGCGGAGAGCATGAAGGCGCCGACCCGGATCGGCGCGGTGTCCGCGGGGAACGCGCCGGCCCGCTGGGCGGTGGGCAGCGGATCGCCCGCGGCGGCCGTCACCGGGGGGACGGAGGTCAGCGCAGGGCCGGGGGCGGGCGGCCGGACCCCGACGGGCCGACGGGTCTCGGCGCGGGCGCTGGTCTTGGTCATCCTTGGGCCTCCTCGGGTGCGCGCAGGGTCTGCGGGCCCCGCCTGTTCCCCTTGATGGGTATCGGATGTCATGTGCCAATGGCACGCCGAACCACGAATTTCGAGGGAGATCGGGTGGATCTCGCCGGAAACACCGAACCTGCGCGGGATGCCGTGATAGGGGCTCGCGGGGGCTGCGCCCGGCCGTAGGCTGGAGCGGTCCCGAGCCCCCGCAGAGAGGTAGTCGCCGTGTCGCCCCGCCGCAACCGGATCAAGAGCGCCGCCGACCGGGCGGACGGACCGGCCGCCCCGCTGGGCGGTTCGCTGCGCCGTACCGAGAGCTACCAGGGCGACGACTGGGTGGTCCAGACGGTGGCCGGGACGTCCGCGCGGTCCTACCGCTGCCCGGGCTGCGACCAGGAGATCCCGCCCGGGGTCGGTCACGTGGTGGCCTGGCCGATGCACGGCGCGGGGGTGGACGACCGGCGGCACTGGCACCGCGGGTGCTGGGGAGCGCGGGAGCGCCGGGCCTCGAACGTCCTGCGAGGCCGCGGCGCTCCACGGTACTGATCGCCCGGCTGGTCGGCAACTCCCTTACGCGTCGCGGTTCTTGAGCACCAGCGCACCACCGACCAGGGCGGCCAGCGTCCAGATCAGGCAGATCGCGAAACCGGCCCACGGGCCGTACGGCTGGCCGTACTGCTCGTACACCAGCAGCATCCGCGAGCCCGCGTAGTCCGGGAAGTAGTGAGCCAGCGTCCTGACCTTCGGCACCGCCGAGAGGATCGGCGAGAGCAGGAAGAAGAACGGCACCAGCACGCCCAGCGCGAGCGTCTGGTTGTGCAGCATCGCCGTGACGCCGGCCGAGAACAGGCAGAGCATCGTCAGGTACAGCGCGGCGCCGAACACCGCGCGCAGCACGTGCGGTTCGCCGAGGGTGGTGGAGTGCGAGCCGAGCAGCGACTGGCCGGTGAAGAAGGTGACGAACGCCGTCACCACCGAGACGGCCAGGGCCAGCGAGCCGAGGACGACCGCCTTGCCGGTCAGCAGGGCGCCGCGCTGCGGGACGGCGGCCAGGCTCACCCGGACCATGCCGCTGCTGTACTCGTTGCCGATGGCCAGCACGCCGAAGACGATGATGGCGAGCTCGCCGAGCATGATGCCGGAGAAGGCCGTCCCGGTGGCGTCGAACGGGCTCTGCGCGCCCCGCCGGAACTCGGTGAAGTTGTTGTTGGTCAGCAGGGACAGCAGCGCGCCGATGCCGACCGTGACGACGAAGGTCAGGGCGAGGGTCCAGACCGTCGAGCGGACGCTGCGGATCTTCGTCCACTCGGAACGCAGGACCGCCGGGAAGGACGCCATCTCAGTTCTCCTCCGGTCGGGCCGGGGCGGCCGCCCGTTCGCCGCCGGGCTGCCGGCCGGCGCCCCAGACGCCGGGGGCGCCGGCCGCGTCCCGGCCCGGTCCGTCGCCGGCGTGGTACTCCACCGAGTCGGCCGTCATCTGCATGAAGGCCTCCTCCAGCGAGGCCTGCTGAGGGCTGAGTTCGTGCAGGACGATGCCGTGGGTGGCGGCCAGCTCGCCGAGGTGGACGAGGTCGCCGTCGACCACCTCGTAGGAGCCGTCCGGCCCGGCCTCGTGGCGGATCCCGGCGTCGGCCAGGACGTGGAGCAGGCGCTCGGGGCTCGGGGTGCGCAGCCGCACGGCGGAGCGGGAGTTGCGCCGGATGAACTCGGGCATCGGCATGTCGGCGAGCAGCCGGCCCCGGCCGATGACGACGAGGTGGTCGGCGGTGACGGCCATCTCGCTCATCAGGTGCGAGGAGACGAAGACGGTGCGGCCCTCGGCGGCGAGCCGCTTCATGAGGTTGCGGATCCAGAGGATGCCCTCCGGGTCCAGGCCGTTGACCGGCTCGTCGAACATGACGATCTCCGGGTCGCCGAGGAGCGCGGAGGCGATGCCCAGGCGCTGGCCCATGCCGAGGGAGAAGCCGCGGGCCCGCTTGCGGGCGACCGGGGTGAGGCCGACCAGGGCGAGCACCTCGTCGACCCGGCGCTCGGGGATGCGGTTGCTCTGGGCGAGCCAGCGCAGGTGGTCGCGGGCGGTGCGCCCGGGGTGGACGGCCTTGGCCTCCAGCAGGGCGCCGATGTACTTGAGCGGCTCGCTGAGCTGCCCGTATCTTCTGCCGTCGATGGTGACCCGGCCCGTGGTGGGCCGGTCGAGGTCGAGGATCATGCGCATGGTGGTGGACTTGCCCGCGCCGTTGGGGCCGAGGAAGCCGGTGACGACTCCCCGGGGCACGCGGAAGCTGAGCCCGTCCACCGCAAGGGTCTTGCCGTAGCGCTTCGTCAGGTCGTGCAACTCGATCATTCGCGCTCCCTCACTCTCTGTCAGGCTAGGACAAAGCGGATAACGCAGCCCGCTGAGTGGGCCCGCCGGGCGCGCCGGAATACGGTGGCCCCATGACCCAGCTCCCCTCAGCATTGTCGGTGCGCGAGAGCGGCACCGGAACGCCCCTTTTGCTCCTGCACGCCTTCCCGCTGAACGCCGCGATGTGGTCCGCCCAACTGGACGCGCTGCCCGGACCGACCGGGGACGAAACCCGCGTGCTCGCCCCCGACCAACGGGGTTTCGGCGGCACTGCGCTGGGCACCGACGAGCCATCGCTGGACCTGGTCGCGGACGACCTCGCGCTGCTGCTGGACGCGGCCGGGATCGAGCGCGCGGTGGTCGGCGGGATCTCCATGGGCGGCTACGTGGCGCTGGCCTTCGCCCGCCGCCACCCGGACCGGCTGGCCGGGCTGCTGCTGGCCAACACCCGTGCCACGGCCGACACCGACGCCGTCCGCGCCAACCGGGAGCGCATCGCCGCCGCCGTCCTCGCCCGGAACAGCGTCCAGTTGCTGCTCGACGAGCAGGTGGCGGCCGGCCAGCTCGGGCCGGACTCGCAGCACCTGGTGGAGCGGGTGCAGGCGCTGGTCGCGGCCGCGCCGCCGGCCGCCGTCGCCTGGGCGCTGCGGGCCATGGCGGCCCGGCAGGACTCCCGCGAGGTGCTCGCCGGGGTGCGGGCGCCGACCGCGATCGTCGCGGGCGCCGAGGACGCCCTGGTGGCCGTCGAGGAGGCCGAGCTGATGGCCCGGCTGCGGCCGGACGCCGAACTGACCGTCGTCCCCGGAACGGGCCACCTGAGCGCCCTGGAGGCGCCGGAGGCGTTCAACGACGCGGTGCGCAAGCTGCTCGCCCGGGTGGCCGCCGGATGACCGAGGAGGAGGCCGGCTGGGACTTCTCGGCCCTGGAGGTGACCGGACGGATGCCCGTGACCAACCGCGGCGAGGGGCTGCTGGAGCTGACCCTGGAGCCGCTCGGCGAGGACTACTGGATGCGCCCGGGGGAGACCTTCATCGTCACCTCGTACGGCGACCACGGCCCGGGCCACCCGTTCGAGGTGCAGTACTGGCCGGACTCGGTCTCGGTCTGGTGCACGTCGTGGTTCGGCACCGTCTCGGACGACGAGGGCAACCAGCTCAGCAGCGGCCACCAGCGGCCGGACGGGGCCTACCCGAGATGATGAGGCGTTGAACGACGTCAGGCCCTCACCCGCGCGGGTGAGGGCCTGACGTGGTGCTGCGTCAGCGGACCTGCTGGGCGGGCACGCCGATGGTGTCGTCGTTCGGCAGCGAGGCGGCGGCCACGGCCGCGCCGGTCAGCGTCGCCAGCATCTCGCGGACGTTGGTCAGCTGGGCGTTGATGCTGTCGCGGCGGTTGGTGAGCGCCGCCAGCTCGCGCTCGGATTCGCTGCGGATGCGGTCCGCCTTGGCGTTCGCGTCGGCCACGATGTCCTCGGACTGGCGCTGGGCCGTCTCGACGGTCTGGCGGGCGCGGCGCTCGGCGTCGGTGCGCAGCTTCTCGGCCTCCAGGCGCAGCTGCTCGGCGCGGTGCTCGATCTCGGCGAGGCGCTTCTCGGCCTTGGCCTGACGGGCGGCCAGGTCGCGCTCGGACTGCTCGCGGCGCTTGGCCAGGTTGGTCTCGAACTCCAGCGCGGCCTGGGCGGCCTTGGTGCGGGTCTCCTCGAAGAGGGCGTCCGCCTCCTCGCGCTTGTTCTGGGCGTCCTTGTTGGCCTCGGCGCGCAGCTGGGCGGCGTCGCTCTTGGCCTTGTCGACGATCCGCATGCCCTCGTCCTCCGCCTTGGCCTTGCGGTCCTTGGCGTAGTTCTCGGCCTCGGTGCGGACCTGCTGGGCGGCGGCCTCGGCGAGCTCGCGGTGCTGCTCGGCGGCGCGGTGCGCCTCGTCGCGCAGGTCCTTGGCCTCCTCCTCGGCAAGGCGCAGGATCTTCTCGACCCGGGCGCCGAGACCGGCGTACGAGGGCTCCTGTTCGGCGACCGCCGCCTGGGCGGTCTGGGTCTCCAGGTGGAGCTCCTCGATGCGCTTCTCCAGCGCGCTGATCCGGGTCAGGGCACTGTCACGGTCGGCCACCAGCTTGGTGATCCGCTCGTCGACCTGGGCACGCTCGTACCCACGGCGCACCAGGTCGAAGCCGTGAGGGGAGTGACTGTCGCTCATGGGGTTCTGGGCTTCCTGTCGTCAAACCGCTGAGGTGGTTGAGGGAATCCTGACACGGTACCGGAGTGTCGACGGCGAAATGCCGTTGTCTCGCGGACAATGTCCGCTCAATCGGGTGGTGCGTTCTTGGAGCGATTGCCACCCGATCGGGGGGCGCCAACTCCGGCACCGGCCTTGGCACCCCCGTCCTTCTTGGTACTTCCCCCGTTGGTCTGGGCGACCGGTGACGGTGCCTCGAACGCCTCCAGCGCGGACAGGACGTCCTGGACCCTGGAGATCTCGGTGTTGATGTCCTTGCGACGGCGGACCAGTTCGTCGAGCTCGCGCCGGCCCTCGGCGGTGACCCGCTCCGCCTCGGTGCGCGCCTCCTCGAGCAGACGCTCGGCCTCGGCCTTGGCCAGCTCGACCTGCTCGTCCGCGGCGCGGTCGGCGGTCTGCAGCCGCGTCTGCGCCTCCGCGGACGCCTTCTCCAGCCGCTCCTCGGCCTCGTCCTGGGCCGACTGCAGCTTGGCCTCGGCCTTGGCGATGAGCGTCTCGGCCCGGTCGGTGGAGTTGGCGAGCTTGGTCTCCGCCTCCTTGAGCAGGCTCTCGGCCTTGCGGACGGCCGACAGCCGGACCTTGCTCGCCTCGGCGGACGCCTCCGAGGTGAGCTCGTTCGCGCGCTCCTCGGCGGCGGCGACCAGGGCCGCCGCGCGCTCCTCGGCCTCGGCGACGGTGGCGACCGCCTGCTCCTCGGCCTCGGTGAGCTGCTCCTGGGCGGCCGTCACCAGGGCGTCGACGCGCTCGCCAGCCGACTTCATGGCCGCCGCGTTCTCCTTGCGGGCGCGCTCGTGCAGCGCCTCGACCTCGGCGTCGGTGCGCTCGCGCAGTTCCTCGGCGCGCTCGCGGATCGCGGTGGCGTCCCGGCGGGCCTCGGCGAGCAGCAGGTCGGCGTCGGCGCGGCCCTTCTCCACCTCGGCCTGGCCGGCCGCCTCGCCGACGGCGACCAGCCGGTCGGCCTCCTTGCGGGCGGCGGCGACCATCGCGTCGGCCTGCTCCTCGGCGGCGGCGGTGGTGGCCAGCGCGGTGGTCTGGGCGTCCTCGCCGAGCGACTCGGCGTCCGCGAAGGCCTTCTCCAGAACGGACTTGGCCCGGTCGCGGGTGGCCTTGTCGAACTGCTCGGCGGCCTCCCGGGTCTCCGCGTCGTAGGCGTCGGCGCGGGAGCGCGTGGCGGAGTCGTACTCGTCGGCCAGGGTGCGGGTGGCGAGCGCGTACTCCTCGGCCTCGGCGCGCAGCGCGGCGGCCAGCTCCTCGGCGTCGGCGACCAGGCCGGCCGCGTGCTCCTCGGCGGCGGCGACGGTCCGGGTGGCCTGCGCCTCGGCGTCGGCGCGCAGCTGGTCGGCGGCCTCCTGGGCGGTGCGCAGCTCGGTGTCGGCCTCGGTGCGCAGCTGCTCGTCGTAGGCCTGGGCCTCGGCGCGCTGCCGGGCGAGCTCGGCCCCGGTGGCCTCGCGCTCGGCGGCGAGCTCCAGCTCGGTCTGCTCGCGCAGGGCGGCCGTCTCGGCGGCGGTGCGGGCGCGCAGGTCGGCGGTCTCGCGGTCGGCGAGTTCGCGCTGCTCGGTGGTCTCCCGCTCGGCGTCGGCACGCAGGTCGGCGGCGGCCTGAGCGGCCTGCTCGCGGACCTCGGCGGCCTCGCGCTCGGCGTCGGCGCGCAGGTCGGCGATCTGCTGGGAGGCGGCCTCGTGCAGACCGGCCACCGACTGGCGGACCTCGGCGGCCTCGTCCTCGGCGGCCTCGACCAGGGCGGCGCCCTCGGCCCTGGCGGCGTCCCTCAGCTCGTCGGCGTCGACGCGGGCCTGCTCCAGGACGGCACCGGCCTCGGCGCGGATGGTGTCGGCGGTGGCGCGGGCCTCGGACAGCTCGCGGCCGGCCTCGGCACGGACCGTCTCGGCCTGCTCGGCGGCCAGCGCCAGCTCGGCGGCGGCCTTCTCGCGCATCTCCTTGGCGGCCTCGGCGGCCTCGGCCTTGCGCTGCTCGGCGGAGACGCGGGCGGACTCCAGCAGCTCCTCGGCGTCGGCGCGCTGGGCGGCCGTCTCGGCGGCGGTGCGTTCGGCCAGTTCGGTGGCGGCCTGGTCGGCGTCGGTGCGGACGCGCTCGGCGTAGGCCTCGGCGGCTTCCCGGACGGCGGCCGTCTCGGCTGCCGTGCGCTCGGTGAGGTCGCCCGCGGTCTGCTCGGCCTCGGTGCGGACGCGGTCGGCGTAGGCCTCGGCGGCCTCGCGGGCGGCGGCCGTCTCGGCTGCCGTGCGCTTCGTCAGCTCCTCGGCGCCCTGCTCGGCCTGCTCGCGCGCGGCCCGGGCGGCGGCCAGCTGCTCCGCGGTCTCCTCGCGCTCGCGCTGCAGCCCGTCGGCGGCCTCCTCGCGCTCGCGCCGGCTCTCCTCGCGCAGCGCCGTGGCGACCGCCTCGGCCTCGCCCCGGGTGCGGGCGGCCTCGGTGTCGGCCTCGGCGCGCACCCGCTCGGCGTCGGCCACCGCGGCGTCCCGGACGGCCGTCGCCTCGGCCTGCGCGTCGGCCCGCAGGGCGTCCGCGGCGGAGCTCGCCTCGGCGCGCACCCGCTGGTCGAACTCGGCGGCGTCGCGCCGGAGTTCGGCGGTCTCGCGCTCGGCCGCGGTGCGGTTCTCGGCGGCCGCGGCGCGGGCGGCGGCGAGTGCGTCCTGGCCCTGCTGCTCGGCCGCGGCGGTGATCTTCTCGGCCTCGGCGCGGGCCCGGGACAGGGTCTGCTCGGCCCGGCCCTGGGTCTCGGCGGCCTGCTCCTGAGCCTGCTCGCGCAGCCGCTCGATCTCCCCGGCGGCGCCGGCGCGCAGCTCGTCCGCGTCGGCCTTGGCCCTGGTGAGCAGCTCCTCGGCGTTCTTCGCCGACTCCTCGATCTGCAGCACGGCCTGGCGGCGGGCCTCGCCGCGGACCCGGTCCGCCTCGGCGGCGGCCTGGGCGCGCAGTTCCTCGGCCTCGGCACGCAGCCGGGCCGCCTCGTCCTGCATCCGCTCGATCCGCTCGCGGATCGCGGCGGCGTCGTCCAGGGCGGCGTTCTGCGCCTGCTCGACGGCGGCCTGGGCCTGCTCGCGCAGGCGCTGCGCCTCGGCGGCGGCCTCGGCGCGGATCCGCTCGGCCTCGGCCGCGGCCTCGCCGCGGGCGGTCTCGGCGTCCTGGTTGGCCCGGCCGAGCACCTCCTCGGCGGTCTTGGCGGCCTTGGCGAGGTGGACGGTGGCGTCCTTGGCGCCCGCCGCCCGGCCCTCCTCCTCGGCCTCGCTGCGCAGGCGCTGGGCCTCGGCCTCGGCCTGCGCCCGCAGGTCGGCGAGGTCGCGCTCGGCCTGGGCGCGCAGTTCGGCGATCGCCGCCTCGGCCTCGGCCTTCAGTTCGGCGGCGACGGACTCGGCGGTGGCCCGCAGCCGCTCGCTCTCCTCGGCCGCGGCGGCCTTGGCGGCGTCCGCCTCGGCCTGCCTGGTGGCGGCCGCGGACCGCATCGCCTCGGCCTCGGCACGGATGGCCTCGGACTCCTTGGTGGCGTTGGCGACCAGCCGGGCGATCTCGGCCCGGGCGGTCTGCGAGCGCTGTTCGTTGGCGGCGTCGCCGTCGGCGACCCGGCGCTCGACGGCGGCCTCGGCGTCGGCCTGGAGCTGCTCGGCGGCCCGCTCGGCCTGGTCGCGCAGTTCGGCGGCCTCCCGGCGGGTGCGCTCGGCCTCGGCGATCGCCTCGGCGCGCAGCCGCTCTATCTCCGCCTGGGCGTGCGTGAGCTGCTGCTCGGCGCGGGCCTGCTCGGCGGCGGCCTGCTCCTTGAGCCGGCCGATCTCGTTCTGCGCGGCGGCGAGCTGCTGCTCGGCGGCCGCGTGGGCGGCGGCCAGCTGCTGCTGGGCCTCGCCGCGGGCGGCGTCGACGTCGGCGGCGGCCTGGGCGCCGGCCTGCTGGGCCTGCTCGGAGGCGGCGCGCAGGAGGCGCTCGGCGTCGTTCTGGGCCTTCTGCAGGGCCGCCTCGGCGGCGGCCTGGGCCTCGCCGCGGGCGGCGTCGACGTCGGCGGCGGTCCGGGCGCGGGCCTGGTCGGCCAGGGCGACGGCCTCGGCGCGGGCGGCGGCCATCATCCGCTCGGCCTCGGCGCGGGCGTCCTGGAGCAGGCGCTGGGCCTCCTGCTCGCTGCCGGTCCGGGTCTGCTCGGCCCAGCCGTTCAGGTGCTGCTCGGCATTGCGGCGCAGCTCGGCGAGCTCGTCCTCCAGCTGGCGGCGGCGGGCGGTGAGCTCGGCCTCCAGCCGGGCGGTGCGCTCGGCGGCCTCGGCCATGATCCGCTGGGTCGCGGCCTGGGAGTCGCGCAGCTGGCGCTCGGCGTCCGCGCGCATCTGCTGGGCCTGCATCTCGGCGGTGCGGAGCATCTGCTCGGCCTGGCCGGAAACGGCGTCGAAGGCGCGCGGCTGGGCGAGCATGCGACGGGATTCGTGCAGCTTGGCCCGGAGCACCTCCACCTGGTAGGCGAGGTCCTCGGCATGCTCGACTGCCTTGTCCCGCTCCTTTCGAGTCCGACCCATCTCGGCCTCGAACTGGGAGAGGTGATCGTCAACCTCGTAGCGGTCGTTGCCCCGCACTCCGCGGTCCCATCCATCTCCTGGTCGCGTCCTCGACCCGGCCGGTTCCGGGCTCCCCTTGTCCGGGTGCCGGTCCGACTGGCTCCTTGCATCCGCGGCCGGTGGAGCCCCCACGTCAAGCCGGGGCCGCCCGCCGCGGTCGTCGGAGCCCTGGGCACGGGAGCGCGGCGGTGCCGCGTTCCCCCGTCCGGGTGGACTCCTGGGCGAACTCTTGCCTTGTGGAGAATGGTGACAGATCCGACTTGCGACTGTTCAGCCGTGCCCGCGTAGTGGACTCCCCTGCGACGGGCCGCCGCCGGAGGGCGGACAGGCCTGTCATCGGCCGTGCCCGTCGCCTCCGTCCCCCGGAGTCTTCGCGCACCTGGGCATTGTAGTGGGAGCGTACTGCGGGGGAATGGCCGCGTGGGGGTTTTCCGGGCACCGGGTGAGGTTACTGACGGGTCGGCGGGCCGGGCGGAGCGGGAGAGGGGCCGGGTGCCGCCCCGGGCGAGCGGCACCCCGGGGGTTTCAGTGCTCCTCGTGGGCACCCGGTTCGGCCGAGGTGACCAGCTCGGTCAGGACGCCACCGCAGTCCTTGGGGTGCAGGAAGGTGATCCGCGAGCCCATCGAGCCGATCCGCGGCTGGTCGTACAGGACCCGGACGCCCTTGGCCCGGATCGCCTCCGCGTCGCCGTCCACGTCGGCGGTGCCGAAGGCGATGTGGTGGACGCCCTCGCCGTTCTTCTCCAGCCACTTGGCGACGGTCGAGTCGGGCCGGGTGGGCTCCAGCAGCTGGAGGTAGGAGGCGCCGCCGTCGCCGGTGTCGTTGATCTTGAGCATCGCCTCGCGGACGCCCTGCTCCTCGTTGACCTCGCTGTGGAACACCTCGAAGCCGTACGTGGCGCGGTAGAACTCGACCGTCTTGTCGAGGTCTCGGCAGGCGATGCCGATGTGGTCGATACGGGTCAGCACGGCGACCTCCGGTGGGCGGGCTGGGGAGCGTGAGGGAAAGCTCGGGGAAAGAAATGTGCCACCAGTGCAGCGCATCGCGCTCGACCGGCGCCAGCGCCGGACGTGCGAGCCTGCTCACACGTCCGGGGTTCACCCGGACCGCGTTGACACGGTGTTGACTGGATGGTGCCAGTGCGCTCGATCACACCGCCGCTCCGGTGACGGGCGGGTAACAGGTCAGTACATTGAGCGGCATCCTCACCTGGCCACGACGTGCGAAGGGGCCCGTCCCATGACCAACACCACCTCTGTGATCGTTGCCGGTGCCCGGACCCCCATGGGCCGCCTGCTCGGCTCGCTCAAGGGCTTCTCCGGCGCCGAGCTCGGCGGCGTCGCGATCAAGGGCGCGCTGGAGCGGGCCGGGATCACGGGGGAGCAGGTCCAGTACGTGATCATGGGCCAGGTGCTCCAGGCCGGCGCCGGCCAGATCCCGGCCCGCCAGGCCGCCGTCAAGGCCGGCATCCCGATGAGCGTCCCGGCGCTGACCGTCAACAAGGTCTGCCTCTCCGGTCTGGACGCCATCGCCCTGGCCGACCAGCTGATCCGGGCCGGCGAGTTCGACATCGTGGTGGCCGGCGGCCAGGAGTCGATGACCAACGCCCCGCACCTGCTGCCGAAGTCCCGCGAGGGCTACAAGTACGGCGCGGTGGAACTGCTGGACGCCATGGCGTACGACGGCCTCACCGACGCCTACGAGAACATCCCGATGGGCGAGTCCACCGAGAAGCACAACGCCCGCCTCGGCATCGGCCGCGAGGTCCAGGACGAGATCGCCGCCGCCTCCCACCAGCGCGCCGCCAAGGCCCAGGCCGACGGCCTCTTCGACGCCGAGATCGTCCCGGTGCCGATCCCGCAGCGCAAGGGCGAGCCGGTCCTGTTCGGCCAGGACGAGGGCATCCGCGCGGACACCACCGTCGAGGGCCTCGCCAGGCTGCGCCCGGCCTTCGCCAAGGACGGCACGATCACGGCCGGCTCCGCCTCGCAGATCTCGGACGGCGCCGCCGCCGTGGTCGTGATGAGCAAGGCCAAGGCCGAGGAGCTGGGCCTGACCTGGATCGCCGAGATCGGCGCCCACGGCAACGTGGCCGGCCCGGACAACTCGCTGCAGTCCCAGCCGTCCAACGCGATCAAGCACGCGCTGGCCAAGGACGGCCTGACCGTGGCCGACCTCGACCTGATCGAGATCAACGAGGCCTTCGCGGCCGTCGCCCACCAGTCGATGCGGGACCTGGGCGTCTCCTCGGAGATCGTCAACGTCAACGGCGGCGCGATCGCGCTCGGCCACCCGATCGGCATGTCCGGCGCCCGCCTGGTGCTGCACCTGGCCCTGGAGCTCCAGCGGCGCGGCGGCGGTGTCGGCGCGGCCGCGCTGTGCGGCGGCGGCGGCCAGGGCGACGCCCTGATCATCCGGGTTCCGAAGGCCTGATCATCCGACCTCTCCGGGGCTGCGGACCGCCACGAGCGGTCCGTGGCCCCGTCGGCATCCGTGCAAGGAGCACCCGATGATCGATGTCGCCACGCTGGTCGAACAGGCCCGGCAAGGCCGACCGCGCGCCGTCGCCCGGCTCATCACGCTGGTCGAGAACGCCGCCCCGGAGCTGCGCGAGGTCATGGCCGCGCTCGCTCCGCACACCGGACGCGCCTACACCGTGGGCCTCACCGGCTCCCCCGGCGTGGGCAAGTCCACCTCCACCTCGGCGCTGGTCTCCGCCTACCGGCGGCTCGGCAAGCGGGTCGGGGTGCTGGCCGTCGACCCGTCCTCGCCGTTCTCCGGCGGCGCCCTGCTCGGCGACCGGGTCCGGATGCAGGAGCACGCCACCGACCCCGAGGTCTTCATCCGCTCGATGGCCACTCGCGGCCACCTCGGCGGTCTGTCCTGGGCCGCGCCGCAGGCGCTGCGGGTGCTGGACGCGGCCGGCTGCGACGTGATCCTGGTGGAGACCGTCGGCGTCGGCCAGTCCGAGGTGGAGATCGCCGCCCAGGCCGACACCACCGTCGTGCTGCTCGCCCCCGGGATGGGCGACGGCATCCAGGCCGCCAAGGCCGGGATCCTGGAGATCGGCGACCTCTTCGTGGTCAACAAGGCCGACCGGGACGGCGCCGACGCCACCGCCCGGGAGCTGAACCACATGCTCGGCCTCGGCGAGGCCCGCGAGCCCGGCGACTGGCGGCCGCCGATCGTCAAGACCGTCGCGGCCCGCGGCGAGGGCGTGGACGAGGTCGTCGAGGCGCTGGAGAAGCACCGCGCCTGGCTGGAGGAGCACGACGAGCTGGCGGTGCGCCGCCGCCGGCGGGCCGCCGACGAGATCGAGGCGATCGCGCTGGCCGAGCTCCGCGCCCGGATCGGCGACCTGCGCGGGGACCGGCACCTGGCCGGGCTGGCCGAGCGGGTCGTCGCGGGCGAGCTGGACCCGTACGGCGCCGCCGACGCGCTGGTGGCGGGGTTGACCGCCCAGGCCTGAGCACGCCGCGAGAAGGGCCGGCCCGGTTTTCGGGCCGGCCCTTCTGCGCGTCTACGAGCGGCCGCGCAGGCCGCGCAGGTGCTCGGCGATCGGCGCCAGCGCGTCGTACATGGCGTCCAGCTGCTCCGGGGTGAAGCGGTCGATGAAGTGCGCCCGGACGCTGCGCACGTGGTCCGGGGCGACCCGCTGCATCGTCTCCCAGCCCTGCTCGGTGAGGTGGGCGTAGAGGCCGCGGCGGTCGCCCGGGCACTCCTGGCGGAGCACCAGCCCGGCCGTCTCCATGCGCGTGATCTGGTGCGAGAGCCGGCTCTTGGACTGCAGGGTGGCGGTCGCGAGGTCGGTCATCCGCATCCGGCGGTCGGGCGCCTCGGAGAGGACGACCAGGATCTCGTAGTCGTTGATCGCCAGGTTGTGGGGCTGGAGCTCGCGGCTGAGCTGGTATTCCAGCAGCTTGGCGACCTCCAGATGGGCGCGCCACATCCGCTGCTCCCGGGCGTTCAGCCAGGGCGTCTCGTCCTCGGGCTGCGACGCGGGGGCGTCCGCGGTGTCGGTGGGGTGCGTATCCATGGCGTCAGCATACCCGATTTAGTTAAATCTTGTACGAGTTCACGGGGCGAAACATCCTCCGGCTCAGGGTACCGAGCCTTCGGTGCCCACGAGGCCGGCCGGCCGCTCGGCCAGCAGGCGCTCGGTGGACTGCAGCAGCACCTGGCCGGCGCCGACGAACTCGAACTGGTGCTCCTCGCCGGACACCCCGCCCAGCCCGGTCAGCCGCCGCAGGCCGCCGACCACGCCGTGCAGGTAGTCGTGGTCGTAGTGGTGGCAGGGTGCCGGGCAGTCCGCCCAGCCGACCAGCGCCTGCGGGTCCACCCGGATCGGCGGCTCGACGAAGTGCACCGGGCCGTTGGACGCGGCGACGAAGCGGCCGGTGCCGAGCAGGGTCAGGAAGCCCGGGACGATCGACTGCTTGAGCCGCAGCGCGGGGTCGAAGGCGAGCAGGTTGCCCGAGCGGACGGTCAGGTTGCCGTCGTCCAGGTCGTAGGAGTTGAGGTCGTAGGCGCGGTCCGCCAGCAGCAGCTTGCCGCGGCCCCGGGCGACCACCCAGTCGGCCGCGTGCAGGGGCGAGTTGAAGTGCCGGCCGAGGGCCCGGTCGAGCGCGCCGGCGCCGACGCCCTGGAAGGAGATGTCGCCGTAGTAGGCGATCATCTTGCCCTTCTGCAGGAAGTACGAGCCGTTCAGGTCGACCGAGAACGCGTACGGGTTGACGTTGTCGTCGACCGGCAGGGTGTGCGCGTCGTGGACGACCGGGCCGGCGCCGTCCCGAGGCTCCGGGAGGGGTACCGAGAGGTCGTACTGGGTGGGCATCGGGATCGCGAGGCCTGGCTGGGTCGGCTGGTCGTAGGGCGACTGCCCGTACGGCGGCTGGGACGGGTGGGACATCAGAGCTTCTCCTCGCTCGCCTGGACGTACACCACGCCGTGCCCGTCCAGCTCCAGCTGGAACGCCTCGCCGGAGCCGCGGCCGATGAACTCGCGCCAGCCCAGCGCGGTGGAGAGCCGGTTGCGCACCTCGCCGCGGTGGGCGACGTAGGCCTGCGGGTCGACGTGCACCGGCTGCCCGGGGACGATCGGCAACTCGAAGACGCCGCCGTGCGCCATCACCGCGACCGCGCCGTGCCCGTCCAGCCGGGTGGTGAACAGGCCCTGGCCGGTGGCCTGGCCGCGGACGACGCCCATCACCCCGCCCTGCGCGCCCAGGAACGTGGTGGACTGGCGGAGCGAGCCCTCGAAGGCCAGCAGCCGGTCCGCCTCGACGTACAGGGCGTCCCCGGTCAGGTCGATCACGTGCACGTGGTGGCCGCCGTGGCCGAACAGGACGCTGCCCCGGCCCTCGACGGTCATCAGCGGGGTGTCCTCGTTCGCCACGCGGCGGCCGATCATCGACATCACCCCGCCCTGTCCGCCGGTGATGTTCGGTGTGAAGCGGACGTCCCCGGTGTACGCGATCATCGCGCCGCGCTGGCTGAACAGTCTTTGCCCGGGCAGGACCTGCGCCTCGACCAGCTTGCCGTTGAGCTGCCGGAAGGCCATCAGACGTCACCCCCGGGGGTGTGCTTCTCCGACGGCTGCACGTACACCAGGCCCTCGCCGGTGAACTCCACCTGGACGGCCTCGCCGCCGCCCTCGCCGATCGCCGTCGTCCAGCCCGCCCCGGACCGCAGGCTGCGGTGCAGGCTGCCGGTGTGCGCCACGTACGCGCCCGGGTCCACCCGTAGCGGCATGTCCCTGCCGACCCGCAGGACGACGGCCGGCCCGTTCGACGTGACGGCGGCCCAGCCGTGGCCCTCGACCGTGGTGGTGAACAGGCCGTTGCCGGAGGAGACGCCGTTCAGGCCGGTGAAGGTGGTGCCGGTGCGCAGCGTGGCCTCGGTGCAGAGCAGGTTGTCCGCCTCGACGTGGAGCGTCTCGCCGGACAGCCGGACCAGGTTGATCTCGGTGGCCCGGTCGGCGAAGTAGCAGGTGCCCCGCCCCTTGACCTCCATCACCGCCATCTGCTCGCCGGTCAGCCGGCGGGCGACGACGCCGCGCAGGCCGTCGCCGCCGCCGGTCAGCTTCTTGAAGGTCATCTGCCCGGTGTAGGCGACCATCGAGCCGTTCCTGGCCTTGACGGCGTCGCCCGCCAGCTCGACGGCGAGTACCCGGGACCCCTGGAGTCTGAACTGTGCCACGGCCGCAATGTAACCGGAGCGGCCGTGGCCGGGGGAGAGGGTCCTAGGTGCGCGCGTGCGCGCCCCGGGGCGGCGTGGCGGTGCCGGCCGACTGCTCGACCTCCAGCAGCGAGGCCGAGTGGCGCTCCGCCTCGAAGGCGACCGCGCCGCCGCGCAGGCCGAACAGCCGCTTGGAGAGCATGATCCAGACCACCGCGGCGATGTTGAGGAGCAGCGTGCAGATCTTCAGCACGCTCACCTTCTCGTGCAGTTCGTAGCCCTCCAGCGGGAGGAAGGCGGCGGTCGCGATGACGGTCAGGTACTCGGCCCAGCGCCTGCCCAGCCAGAGGCCGAAGGCCTCGACGATCTCGATCAGCGCGTAGGCGACCAGCGCGCCGGCGACGATCAGCAGGGTGCTCTTCTTGTAGTCGAAGGTCTTCCGGATCGTGTCGACGATCGGGGAGTGCTCGATGTCCCAGTTGAAGTGCTCGGTGACCGGCTTGAAGACGGTCAGGTCCTGGTCGAAGACCCGGTGCACGGCGTCCTGGCTGTTGGAGAACTTCCAGACGGCGAAGGCGACGACGAGGATCAGGACGCCGCGCAGGATCCGCTCGACGGCCAGGAAGCGCAGGATGAAGATGTCGCGCAGGGCCTTGCCGCGCGGCACCAGCGGGGCGTTCGCGGCCGGGCCGGAGCCGTGCGGGGCGCCGAGGGCGAAGTCCCCGCAGCGCAGGCAGCGCCAGGCGTCGCCGAGGGCGGTCGCGGCGTGCAGCCGGGAGGCCAGCTCGGGCTCGGCAGGTGCGTACGTCACGTGGCCGCGCTTGGCGCAGGTCCTTCGGTCCCAGTCCCGCTTGAACATCGGTGGCTACCCCCGTCGTGCGATGCGTACGGCGCCCGGTTCGCCGGGCGCGCGGGCAGCAGGATAGGGGCAGCGGGCGGCACCGCGCCGCGACCGGCGGCGTTCTGGGGCGCCTTTGTGACATCGAGCACCCCGGTCGTGCTGTCGGGCACCCCGGCGGCGGGTTCGGACGTGCGCTCGGTGATAATGGCCGGAGGCTTGTGAGCCGGTTCACAAGCGATCACCGTCGATCACTCGTGATCTCCGGCCCCCGCTCCTCCGACCCCCGCATCGAGGTACCCATCGTGAACAGCAGCGCCGTCCACCGCCTGCGCCTGGTCTCCGGCCCCGAAGGGGTCTCGTTCGTCCTGCTGCTGATCTGCTCGGTGCTGAAACGGACCACCAGCTTCGACGCCGTCCCGGTGATGGGCATGGTCCACGGGATCCTGTTCATCCTGTACGCGGTCTTCTGGATCCAGGCCTGGCAGGCGCAGAAGTGGGACCGCAAGCGCGGCATCCTGCTGTTCGTCCTGTCGGTGATCCCGCTCGGCGGCCTCGTCGCCGAGCGGATGCTCGGCAAGGAGGAGCGCGGGGAGCTGGAGCCGGCCACCGCCTGAGCACTCTCGCGCGCGCAGCCGGCCGACAGGCTGTCGCGGCCTCCTCTCCCAAGGGCCGCGACAGCCTGTCGCCGTTTCCGGGGGTGGCTCCGCCAGAAGCATGACAATTCGTGGCGGGGAAGAACAGGGCGCCTCGGGGGGCCAGGAAAAGGCCCTGCGGACGTCCGGACGTACGGACGTCCGCAGGGCCTTGGGCCGTGCGTCAGTTGACGTTGACCGCGCTCCACGCGGCCGCGACCGCCTTGTACTCGGCGCTGGTGGCGCCGTACAGGTCCGCCGCCGCCTTGAGGGAGCCGGTGCGGGCACCCGCGTAGTTGGTGGTGGACGTGAAGTAGACGGTCAGCGCGCGGTACCAGATCTTCGCGGCCTTGTCCCGGCCGATGCCGGTGACCGTCGAGCCGTTGGCCGTCGGGCTGTTGTAGCTGAAGCCGTTGAGCGTCTTCGCGCCGCTGCCCTCGGACAGCAGGTAGAAGAAGTGGTTCGCGACGCCGGACGAGTAGTGGACGTCCAGGTTGCCGACGCCCGAGTACCAGGAGTCGGCCGAGGAGCCGTCCTTGCTGGGCTTGTCCATGTAGCGCAGCGGGGTGCCGTTGCCGTTGAGGTTGAGCTGGATGCCGATGAAGTAGTTCGGCGGGGTGGAGGGCAGGTTGGCGTAGAACTCGACCATCTTGCCGAAGATGTCGGAGGTCGCCTCGTTGAGGCCGCCGGACTCGCCCGAGTAGTTGAGGCCCGCGGTCGCGGAGGTGACGCCGTGGGTCATCTCGTGGCCGGCCACGTCCAGCGCGGTCAGCGGGTGGGTGTTGCCGGAGCCGTCGCCGTAGGTCATGCAGAAGCAGGTGTCGCTCCAGAAGGCGTTGACGTAGTTCGAGCCGTAGTGGACCCGGCTGGTGGCGCCGACGCCGTTGTTCTTGATGCCGTTGCGGCCGAAGGTGTTCTTGTAGAAGTCCCACGTGGTCGCGGCGCCGAACTGGGCGTCCACGGCGGCGGATTCGGAGTTGGACGGGCTGCCGTTGCCGAAGGCGTCCGTCGTGTTGGCGTAGAGCGTGCCGGAGCCGGAGGTCCTGTTCTTCAGGTTGCTGGTGGACTGCCCGCCGCGGGTGGCGTCCTTCAGCTGGTAGGACGAGCCGCTCTGGGTGGTCGTGAGCGGGACCTTGCCGACGAAGACGCCGGTGCCGCTGCCGGCCGCGGTCTGCACCTGCTCGTGGGTGGACAGCACCTCGCCGGAGGCCGCGTCGGTGACCAGCAGCTGGCTGCTCGGGGTGCCGTCGGCGCGGACGCCCTCGACGGTGGTCCGGTACGCGAGCCGCGGGTTGCCGTCGGAGGCCCAGACCACCAGCTCGGGCTTGCCGGTCTGGTGGACGGCCGTCAGCGGGGACTCGTCCTCGTCGGCGGCGATGCCGACGGTCGCCTGCACCGCGCCGCTCGCCTGCGCCGCGGCCCGGTCGGCGGGGATCTCCGGGGTGAGGCTCGGCACGTCGATCCGGGCGGCTATCGCCTTGTCGACCGACTGGACGGTGCCGCCGGCGCTCTGGTGGACCACCAGGTCGCCGCCGAGCACGGGCAGGCCGGCGAAGGTGCGTTCGAAGCGGAGGTGGCGGGTGCCGTCGGCGTCCACCACCGCGTCCTTGGCGACGAGTTGCTCCTGGCCGCCGAGGGCGAGCTGGTTGGCGAGCGGGCCGGCCTGGTCGCCGGCCAGCGCGAGCGCCGCGGCGTACTGCTGGGCGGCCTGCGCCTGGAGCGCGGGCGCCGGGGTCGCCACGGCGGCTGAGCCCACCTGGACGACGCCGGTCAGGAGGGCGGTGGCGGAGAGTACGGCGACGGCTGCGAGCTTTCGCTTCACGTACGGGTCCTTCCGGGAAACCGCGGGTGCGCGGTCGCGCCGCGTCCCGGGGGCCGGGGTCGGCACCTTGGGGCGGAACGGGCGCTGACGTGCTGGGCAACCCCGTGCGGTCGTGCGGCGGCGCACCGGTGGGTGGGGGCGGTGGCCGCTGAACGGGGTTGGCGCAAAGCATGACAATCGAGCAAACGAAATGACAGGTCTCGTTCATGAATTGGCCAAGTCCCGCCAATGCGAAGCATTGTGAACGGGGCGACAAAACCGGCCAATTACCCCGCCTTTCGGCGGGTTACCGTTCGAACCGGGGCCTGCTAGCAGGCCGGGTCATTGATTCGGCGTCAACCGCCGTGCCACTGCCGCGCGTTGGCGGGCCGACACACCGCCGCAATGTCCTGGTATGGACCTGCCCGCCCGATTGGCGGGTTCCCGCCACGCGTCGCGCTTGTCCATCATCAGGACAGCTGGTAGCACACGTCCCTTCCGCCGGTACGGTTAGGAGGTGGCCAAGCCTCTCGCACTCGACTTCGACCCGATCGCCCGCGCCGACGAACTGTGGACCCGCCGCTGGGGCGGCGTCCCCTCGATGGCGGCGATCACCTCGATCATGCGCGCCCACCAGATCCTGCTCTCCCGGGTGGACGCGGTGCTCAAGCCGTACGGGCTGACCTTCGCCCGCTACGAGGCGCTGGTGCTGCTCACCTTCAGCCGGACCGGCGAGCTGTCGCTCTCCAAGATCGGCGAGCGGCTCATGGTCCACCCGACCAGCGTCACCAACACCGTCGACCGGCTGGAGCGGGCCGGCCTGGTCGCCCGCCGCCCCAACCCGCTGGACGGCCGCGGGGTGCTCGCGTCGATCACCGCGCGCGGTCGCGAGGTGGTCGAGGAGGCCACCCGGGAGCTCATGGCGATGGAGTTCGGGCTGGAGGAGTACGACGCCGGGCAGTGCCGCCAGGTGTTCGAGCTGCTCCGGCCGCTGCGGATCGCTGCCGGGGACTTCACCGAGGAGGGTGACGGAGCCGGCGAGGGGCCTGCGCCGGCCCGGCCGTGAGGGCGGCTACCCTCGTTCGGAGCGGTGCGCAGATCCGGACGTACCGGCCGATCCAGCCGAGCGAGGCGATGTAGAAGATGAAGGCGACCCCCCTGCTGGGCTGGTACCGGGCCCTGGCCGTCGCGACCGGTGTGGCGCTGCTGGTGTTCTGCGGCTTCATGGTCGCGAAGTACGGGTTCCACACGGCCGAGGACGTGACGACGTACGTCGCGATGCTGCACGGCTACCTGTACATCGGGTACTTCGTGGTGACCTTCCTGCTGGGCCAGAAGCTGAAGTGGCCGCTCGGCCGGCTGGTGCTGACCCTGGCGGCCGGCTGCATCCCGTTCCTGTCCTTCGTCTTCGAGCGCCGGGTGGCCCGCGAGGCCGCCGGAAGCCTGCCGGCCGGGTCGGACGCCCGCCAGCCGGCCGGCGTCTGAGCGCGGAAGCCTTCGAGGGCCCTCTTCCCCCGTTCGGGGGAAGAGGGCCTCGGTGTTTTTTCGCGGGCGGGTTCCGTCGACAAGTACTAGGACGTCCGAGTAAATTAGTAGGACGTCCTAATAGCTGTGCCGCCCCGGTGCCGTGGCGGCCGTACGGAGCGGAGTTCGGCCCATGGACGCCGAGGAGATCGAGCGCGGACGGCAGCGCTGGCAGCAGCGGTACGACGCCGCCCGCAAGCGCGACGCGGATTTCACCACCCTCTCCGGCGACGAGGTCGCGCCGGTGTACGGTCCGCCGGCCGGGCAGGCCCACGAGGGCTTCGAGCGGATCGGCTGGCCGGGCGAGTACCCGTTCACCCGCGGGCTGCACCCCACCGGCTACCGGGGCCGCACCTGGACCATCCGCCAGTTCGCCGGGTTCGGCAACGCCCAGCAGACCAACGAGCGCTACCGGATGATCCTGGAGGCCGGCGGCGGCGGCCTTTCGGTCGCCTTCGACATGCCGACCCTCATGGGCTACGACTCCGACGACCCCAAGTCGCTCGGCGAGGTCGGCCACTGCGGCGTGGCCATCGACTCCGCCGCCGACATGGAGGTGCTGTTCAAGGGCATCCCGCTCGGCGAGGTCACCACCTCGATGACGATCAGCGGCCCGGCCGTCCCGATCTTCTGCATGTACCTCGTCGCCGCCGAGCGCCAGGGCGTGGACCCGGCGGTGCTCAACGGCACCCTGCAGACGGACATCTTCAAGGAGTACATCGCCCAGAAGGAGTGGCTCTTCGCGCCCGAGCCGCACCTGCGCCTGATCGGCGACCTGATGGCGTACTGCGCGCAGGGCATCCCCGCGTACAAGCCGCTGTCCGTCTCCGGCTACCACATCCGCGAGGCCGGGGCGACGGCCGCGCAGGAGCTGGCGTACACGCTCGCGGACGGCTTCGCCTACGTCGAGCTGGGCCTGTCCCGCGGCCTGGACGTGGACGTCTTCGCGCCGGGCCTGTCCTTCTTCTTCGACGCGCACCTGGACTTCTTCGAGGAGATCGCCAAGTTCCGCGCCGCGCGCCGGATCTGGGCCCGCTGGATGCGCGACCGCTTCGGCGCGAAGACCGACAAGGCGCAGTGGCTGCGCTTCCACACCCAGACCGCCGGCGTCTCGCTCACCGCGCAGCAGCCGTACAACAACGTGGTCCGCACCGCCGTCGAGGCGCTGTCCGCGGTGCTCGGCGGCACCAACTCGCTGCACACCAACGCCCTGGACGAGACCCTCGCACTGCCCTCCGAGCAGGCCGCCGAGATCGCCCTGCGCACGCAGCAGGTGCTGATGGAGGAGACCGGCGTCGCCAACGTGGCCGACCCGCTGGGCGGTTCGTGGTACGTCGAGGCGCTGACCGACCGGATCGAGGAGCAGGCCGAGGCGATCTTCCAGCGGATCCTGGACAAGGGCCGGGAGGACCACGAGATCGGCCCGATCACCTCGGGCATCCTGCGCGGGATCGAGGAGGGCTGGTTCACCGGCGAGATCGCCGAGGCCGCCTTCCAGTACCAGCAGGCGGTGGAGAAGGGTGAGAAGCGCGTGGTCGGCGTCAACTGCCATCCGCGCAGCGTCACCCCCGAGCTGGAGATCCTGCGGGTCAGCCACGAGGTGGAGCGCGAGCAGGTGCGCGTCCTGGCCGGGCGCAAGGCGGCCCGGGACGAGGCGGCGGTGCGGGCCGGGCTGGACGCCATGCTGGCGGCGGCGCGCTCGGGCGAGTCGATGATCCCGCCCATGCTGGACGCGGTGCGCGCCGAGGCGACGCTCGGCGAGATCTGCAACGCGCTGCGGCAGGAGTGGGGCACGTACCGGGAGACGGCGGCCTTCTAGCCGTCCCGGCGCCTGTACACACGGCAGCCGCCCCGCACGGACGTTCGTGCGGGGCGGCTGCCGCATGCCCGCCGACGGGCCGGCGGTCAGCCGGTGGCGAGGCTCGGGAACGGGCCCAGCAGGAGGCTGGTGAAGCGGCGGGTCCACTCCGGGGTGATCGGCTCGCCGCTGACCAGGACGCGGTGCTCGACCGTGCCCGCGATGGTGTCGAAGATGATGTCGATCTCCTCGCCGGCCGCCAGCGGGTCGGTGTCCGCGGCGAGTTCGCCGCGCGCCTGGGCCGCCGCCCGGCCCTGGCGGACGAGCCGCTTCTGCGGGTCGACGATGGCCTCCCGGATCCGCCGGCGCAGCTGCCGGTCGCGGGTGCCCTCGGCGAACAGCGCGAGCAGCGCGGCCTGGGTCTCGGGCCGGGCCAGCAGGTCGGCGAACTGGGCCACCACGGCCTCGATGTCGGCACGCAGGCTGCCGAGATCGGGCATCACGAGCTCGTCGAAGAGGCTGGCGACGGCGTCCACGACGAGTTCGTTCTTCGACGGCCAGCGGCGGTAGAGGGTGGTCTTGGCGACCTTGGCGCGGGTGGCGACGTGGCCCATGGTGAGCCCGCCCCAGCCGAGCTCGGCGAGCGCCTCGCGGGTCGCGTCGAGGATCGCGAGGTCGGCGGCGGCGCTGCGCGGGCGCCCCTTGGCCCGGGTCGCGCCGGACTCCGCCGGGGCGCCCTCCGCCGCCGGCACCGCCGCGGCGGACGGGGTCGCGGCGGTCGCCGGGGTCACGGGGGGCTGGGCGGCCGGCACCGGGCCTCCTTGCACATGTACTGGTAAGTAACTTGGGTGGGGCTGGTAACGGTAGCGAGTGTCCGCCGCTTCGGACAGCCGGGCGGTCCGCGAAAGTGGGGCAGGTCACGTCGCGGAACGGCCGGTGGGGCTTGCGGGCGGGGCCCTCGCTCCAGTTACGCTACGACTCGTAGCGAAAGCAGTGACAACCAGGTGCCGTGTCCCGTGGGACGGGAGCGGCGCGGGTGCGGGTGGGGATCCGCGCCGGAGGTTCAGGGCTACTGGGGTTTTGGGGAACGGCACGAGGCTCCGGGGAGCGGCGCCGCGCAGCCCGCGCGGGGCGACTTTCCCGAGGTTGGTGCTCGCAGGCGGCGCGGACGGGGGAGGATGGTGCCATGCAGCCACGGAATTCGCGTCAGAACAGCTCCGCCCTGCGTGGTGCGGTCGACCTCGCCGCCGTGAAGGCGGCCGGCGAGGCAGCCCAGAAGGCCGAGCAGGCGCGGGCCGAGCGGGCCCGCCAGGCCGCCGCCGCCGAGGCGGCCGGCATCGCCCCCGCCGAGCCCGGTTACCAGCTCGTCGTCGACGTCACCGAGGACACCTTCGAGACCGAGGTCGTCCAGCGCTCCACCGAGGTGCCGGTCGTCATCGACTTCTGGGCCGAGTGGTGCGGCCCCTGCAAGCAGCTCAGCCCGATCCTGGAGGGCCTGGCCGAGGAGTACGCCGGCCGGTTCGTGCTCGCCAAGATCGACGTCGACGCCAACCCGATGATCTCCCAGCAGTTCGGCATCCAGGGCATCCCGGCCGTGATGGCCGTCGTGGCCGGCCAGCTGGTGCCGCTGTTCCAGGGCGCCGAGAGCGCGGCGAACGTCCGCAAGGTGCTGGACCAGCTGATCCTCGTCGCCGAGCAGCGCTTCGGCATCGTCGGCGGGGCGCTCGCCGCCGGCGCCGCGGACGGCGAGGCCGCCGGCGTCCCGCAGCGCTTCGAGGACCCGGCGCTCGCCGCCGCGCACGACGCGCTGGACCGCGGCGACCTGGGTGGCGCCATCCAGGCCTACAAGAACGTGCTGTCCGACCAGCCCGGCAACGCCGAGGCGAAGCTGGGCCTGGCCCAGGCCGAACTCCTGCACCGCGTCGAGGGGCTGGACCTCCAGGCCGTCCGGGCCGCGGCCGCGGGGGACCCGAAGAACGTCGAGGTGCAGCTCCAGGCGGCCGACCTGGACCTGGTCGGCGGCCACGTCGAGGACGCCTTCGGACGCCTGGTGGACACCGTCGGCCGGACCTTCGGCGCGGACCGGGACACCGTCCGGCTGCGCCTGCTGGAGCTGTTCGAGGTCATCGGCGTGGAGGACCCGCGCGTCGTGGTGGCCCGGGCGGCGCTGGCGCGCGTGCTGTTCTGATCGGGCGATCCGATCGCGGCGCCGGGCCCGGGCGGTGGCACGGCGGGTGACCTGCGGTGTCGCTGGTGATTTGGCGACAATCCGGGCAACCCGGCAGACGTTTACCAAATCTTGATTTCACCCGTGGGTGGTCACCAAGTGTGACCACCCACGGGTGTTTCGGCGGTGTTTCCGGGGGATTTCGCCGTCACGATTCCTGCACGGTGTCACGCACGGTGCAGATCAGGCCGAGTTCACGCGTGACGTCACCGGCTGTTGCATTACCCGTCAGTAAGGCACCCCTTGTGCTTCGCCCGGGATTCAAGCACGATCGGCCACGCCCGGTCCCAGACTCCTTCCCCCGGCAGCCGGTCGGCCACGAGGAGCGCGGGATCCCCACCGGGTGATCCGCCGGCCCCGGCCGGCGGTAGGGAGGGCAGGGGGGTATCCGCGGTCCCACGGCGGTTCCTGTCCTTCGACCGGCCGCGCGGCCCTGCGCGGTCGCTGGTTGTCGCTCGGGGGTGATCGCCGATGTCGTCGGTCCTGCCCGCCGCCCCACAAGGACGGCCGGCCCAGGAACGGGAGTGCCGCTGCACGCAGGCCGCTCCCGCGTCCGACGACGCGCGCGCTCTCCGCTACCGAGGACGTAGCTCTCTCCCATCCCAGGCCCCCACCGGCGCTGGAGGCGTCGCCGGGGAGCCGGAGATGTACGTCCCAGAAGGAGGACTCGCATGTCCAAGACCTACGGCAAGACCCGCTGGAAGCGCTTCGCCCTGGTGATGGTGCCGAGCATCGCGGCCACCGCCGCGGTGGGCTTCTCCATTGCCAACAGCGCGCTCGCCGCCTCGTTCAGCATCTCCGGCCAGCAGTTCAAGGTGAGCACGGACCACCTGGAGGGCACCAACTTCGCCCAGTTCGGCACCGTCGACGTCGAGGCCGACGGTACGAAGCACCCGGTCGCCGTCTCGGCCTTCGACCACGCCGACATCACCAACCTGTGCCAGTCCGTGGTGACCGACCTGACCAAGTTCGGTCTGGGCAAGATCACCCTCCAGCTGAACGCCGGCGGTCCGGGCAGCAAGCCGGTGCACGCCGACAAGCTGCTCATCGACCTGGAGGACCTGAAGGCCGACGCGACCTTCACCCGCATCGACATCGGCCGGGACGCCTCCACCCTTAAGGGCGACGCCACCCAGGGCTGGACGCCCCACCCGGGTGTCGCGGCGGCGACCGGCAACAACGGCCTGCCGACCGGTGGCATGGGATTCGCCCAGAACGCGGACAAGGCCGTGCTGAACGGTGTCAAGCAGACCGCGCGCGCCACCTCGGCCGGCAACTTCGAGCTCTCCGGCCTCCACCTGTCGCTCAAGCAGGGCGACGGCCCGGGCAACGAGTGCTTCTGAGCCCTGTCTGACGGCACGCCGGTCGGCGCGTCGGAGTGACGGGTCCACGCGGGCCGGGGGCGGCGGGCTACCGCCGTTCCCGGCCTCATGCCAATTGTTCTTCCCTCGTAGCGATGCCGAGGAGCTGCACCATGTCCAGCGCAACGGTCGAAACCCGGACCGGCCACCAGAATCCGATCGGGTGGCTCTGGCGGCACTTCCGCGTGTTCCGCCGCACCAGGCCCTTCTGGGGCGGCCTGCTGGCCATGATCGCCGGCGTCCCGATCCTGTACTTTCCCTACGCGCACCTCGCCCTCGGCAGCGTGACCATCGCGATGTCGACCACGGCGGGCGCGGGCTCGCTGCTCATCGGCCTCCTGATGATCATCCTCGGGCTCACCGGGTGGTTCCAGCCGGCCGTCCGGGTCTTCGCGGGCATCGCGACCATCCTGCTGACGCTGGTCGCGATCCCGATGTCCAACCTGGCCGGCTTCGGCATGGCGTTGCTGCCCGGCCTGATCGGCGGCGCGTTGCTGGTTTCCTGGGCGCCGCTGCCGGAGCCGGAGGTCGGGGTGGCCGCCGAGCCCGCCGAGGGCACCGCCATGGAGGCCGCCGTAGCCGAGAGCGTCGCCGCCGGGCCCTCCGCCGAGGCGCCGACCGCGAAGCTACCCGCGCAGGCCGAGTCGAAGGAGCAGGCCGCTGCGGCGGACCCCAAGGAGGCACGGTGAGCGCCACCGACGACCAACCGCAGCGCTCCTCCGGGCGCCACGCCGCGCCGCGCACGCCCGTCCGGATCCGGCTGCGGGGCCGGGCCCTCGCGATGGCGGCCGTACCGACCGCCCTGCTGATGGCCGCCGCCTACACGCCGAGCTCGGCGGTGGCCGAGTCGGCAGCGGGCAAGCCGTGCCCCACCGCCCCCGTGGCCGTGCCGGACGTCTCGTCGGTGGTGGAGACGCCGGTGCCCAAGAGCGAGCTGCCCGTGCCGCCGCCCGGCCCGTCCGCGACGCCCACCGCGGGCGCGACCGCCGGTCCGACGGGCGTGCCGACGCAGGCCCCGACGGCCGCGCCCACCGCGCAGCCGTCCGCGCCGGTCAAGACGCCGACCGCCGCCCCGACAGCCGTCGGGACCACCCCGCCCGCCGTCCGGTCCGCCGCGAACGGCGGCGCGGGCGCGGTGAGCGCGGTCTACCAGGGCGACGCGAACGGGACGGCCAAGGCGTCCCAGGCCGGGCTGATCGACGACATTGTCGGCGGCATCAACAATCTTCTGCACCCGGGCGGTTCGGCGTCCCCGACGCCCTCCGCGTCGCCGACCGCCACCCCGGCCCCGGCGACGACTGCGGCGCCCGCCGTCCCCGCCCCGAGGGTCGGCACCCCGGTCCAGCCCGGGCAGCCGCAGACCCAGCCGCAGGCGCAGCCGTCCGCGCAGGTGCCCGGCGGCGACCCGGTGCCCCAGGCCCCGAAGCCGTCCGCGCCCGGCAAGGCGCCCACCAAGCCGGCGCCCTCGGCCAGCGCCTCGGCCACGCCGTCCCAGTCCGCCACGCCGTCTGCCTCTGCCTCGGCGTCCCCGTCGGCATCCGCCTCCCCGTCCGCGAACCCGAACTGTGCGGTGGACGCCCGGGGCCTGACCGCCGCCGCGGCGCCCGGCGAGCACGTCGTCCCGGAGCAGAACTGGACGCTGCAGACCAGCCGCCTCGGCCTGCACGGCTCGGCCTTCCACGGCGTCTACGACGTCAAGACGCCGACCGGCACCAAGCGGGTGCTGAAGTTCGTGGTGTCGAGCGTCGACATCGAGAACCTCGACATGTCGACTCTTGAGGGCAACGGTGTGACGTTCCACGTCCAGGGCGCCCCCGGTTCGACCTCGACCATGCGCGACGGCCCGGTCACCATGTACGTGGAGCGCCTGTCCGGCCACCTCTCCAAGGTGCTCGGCCTGCCGATCCCGATCGACCTGGGCGAGATCACCCTCACCCCGGACACCCTGCCGCGCTGGCTGTACGACCTGATCGGCTCCGTCCCGATCCCGCTGGACCTGGAGCTGACCGGGGTCACCGCCAAGCAGGCCGGCCAGTTCGGCGGCACCCTGCACATCCCCGGGATGCACATGTTCAACGACAACGCGCCCTACAGCGACAAGTAGCGACAAGTCGCGACAAGCAGCCACAATGCCCGTGGGGCGGCCCTCCGTTGCGGAGGGCCGCCCCACGGGCTGTTGCCGAAGGCCGGTTACTCGCCGTGCGAGCCCAGGCGGTGCACCTGCACCATGTTGGTGGTGCCGGGGATGCCGACCGGGACACCGGCGGTGACGATGACGGTGTCGCCCTCGCCCAGCTGGCCCATCTTCAGCAGCTCGCGGTCGACCTGCGCGACCATCGCGTCGGTGGTGGCCACCTGCTCGGTGACGTACGACTCGACGCCCCAGCTCAGCGAGAGCTGGTTGCGGGTGGCGGCGTCCGGGGTGAACGCGACCACCGGGATCGGCGAGCGGTAGCGGGACAGCCGGCGCGCGGTGTCGCCGGACTTGGTGAACGCGACCAGCGCCTTGCCGTTCAGGAAGTCGCCCAGCTCGCACGCGGCGCGGGCGACGGAGCCGCCCTGGGTGCGCGGCTTGCGGCCCGGGTTGAGCGGCTGGAGGCCCTGGGAGACCAGCTCCTCCTCCGCCTTCTCGCAGATCCGGCTCATGGTGCGGACGGTCTCGACCGGGTACTTGCCGACGCTGGACTCGGCGGACAGCATGACCGCGTCGGTGCCGTCCAGGATGGCGTTGGCGACGTCGGAGACCTCGGCGCGGGTCGGGCGCGAGGCGTGGATCATCGACTCCATCATCTGGGTGGCGACGATGACCGGCTTGGCGTTCCGGCGGGCCAGCGTGATCAGCTGCTTCTGGACCAGCGGCACCCGCTCCAGCGGGTACTCCACGGCCAGGTCGCCGCGGGCGACCATGATGCCGTCGAAGGCGAGGACGATCTCCTCCATGGCCTCGACGGCCTGCGGCTTCTCGATCTTGGCGATGACCGGCACGCGGATGCCGACCTCGTCCATGACCTCGTGGACGTCCTTGATGTCGTCCGCGTTGCGGACGAAGGACAGGGCGATCATGTCGACGCCCAGGCGGAGCGCGAAGCGCAGGTCGTCCTTGTCCTTCTCGGACAGGGCGGGCACGTTCACGGCCGCGCCGGGCAGGTTGATGCCCTTGTTGTTCGAGAGCACGCCGCCCTCGACCACCACGGTCCTCACCCGCGGGCCGTCGACGCTGACGACCTCCAGGGCGATGACGCCGTCGTTGATCAGGATCGGGTCGCCGGGCTTCACGTCGCCGGGCAGGCCCTTGTAGGTGGTGCCGCAGATGTGCTGGTCACCGGGGACGTCTTCGGTGGTGATGGTGAACTCGTCGCCGTTGTCGACGGTCACCGGGCCGTTGGCGAAGGTCGCCAGACGGATCTTGGGACCCTGGAGGTCGGCCAGGACGCCGATGGCCTTGCCGGTGTCCTCCGAGACCTGGCGGACCTTGCGGTACCGCTCCTCGTGGTCCGCGTGGGTGCCGTGGCTCATGTTCAGTCGGGCGACGTTCATGCCCGCCTCGACGATGGCCTTCAGCTGTTCGTAGGAGTCCGTCGCCGGACCCAGGGTGCAGACAATTTTCGCTCGGCGCATATGGGTCAGTCTATCCGTTCGCGTTATAGGTGCATTCGGCGCGAATCGTGAGGAATCGCCGACGAAGGATTCCGCGGAGCGAGACTACGGTGTGTCAGTCCCCGGACTCCCCACCCGCCGGTGGACCAGGGCGAACGCCTGCCGCGCGATCTCCAGTTCCTCGTCGGTGGGCACCACCGCGACGGCCACCCGCGCGTACTCGGGCGAGATGATCCGGGCCTCGCCGGAGCGCACCGAGTTCAGCTCGGGGTCCACCGCGATGCCCAGCTCGTCCAGCCCGGCCGTCGCCGCCGCGCGCACCGGTGCCGCGTTCTCGCCGACGCCCGCGGTGAACGCGATCGCGTCCACCCGGCCGAGCACCGCGTAGTAGCCGCCGATGTACTTGCGCAGCCGGTGGACGTAGGAGTCGAACGCGAGCTCGGCGTCCGCGTCCCCCTCCTCCGCGCGGCGCATGATCTCGCGCATGTCGTTGTCCCCGCACAGGCCGCGCAGGCCGCTGCGGCGGTTGAGCAGGTCGTCGATCTCGTCGACGGACAGCCCGCCGACCCGGTGCAGGTGGAACACCACGCCCGCGTCGATGTCGCCCGAGCGGGTGCCCATGACCAGGCCCTCCAGCGGGGTCAGGCCCATCGAGGTGTCCACGCACCGGCCGCCGCTGACCGCCGCCGCGGAGGCGCCGTTGCCCAGGTGCAGCACGATGACGTTCACCTCGGCCGGGTCCCTGCCGAGCAGCCGGGCGGTGGCCCGCGAGACGTACTGGTGCGAGGTGCCGTGGAAGCCGTAGCGGCGCACCCGGTGTTCGTCCGCGACGGCCTTGTCGATCGCGTACCGGGCCGCGTACTCGGGCATCGAGGCGTGGAAGGCGGTGTCGAAGACGGCCACCTGCGGCAGGTCCGGGCGCAGCGCGCGGGCCACCTCGATGCCGGTGATGTTGGCCGGGTTGTGCAGCGGGGCGACCGGGATCAGCCGGCGGACCTCCTTGAGCACGTCGTCGGTGATCACGGTCGGCTCGGTGAACCGCTTGCCGCCGTGCACCACGCGGTGGCCGATCGCGGCCAGCTCGGGGGAGTCCAGCCCGACGCCGTCGGCGGCCAGCTCCTCGGCGACGGCCTTGAGCGCGGCGCCGTGGTCGGGGAAGGTCTGCAGGCTCTCGCGGCGCCCGCCGGAGCGCGGGGTGTGCACCAGCCGGCCGCTCGGCTCGCCGATCCGCTCGACCAGCCCGGAGGCGAGCCGGGCGCCGTCGAGCATGTCGATCAGCTGGTACTTGACCGACGAGGAGCCGGCGTTCAGAACGAGGACGCGCGTACCTTCACTCATTCCGACGGCTCCTTGCGGTCCTGGGACTGGATGGCGGTGATCGCGACGGTGTTGACGATGTCCTGCACCAGCGCGCCGCGCGAGAGGTCGTTGACGGGCTTGCGCAGGCCCTGGAGGACCGGGCCGACCGCGACCGCGCCCGCCGAGCGCTGCACGGCCTTGTAGGTGTTGTTACCGGTGTTGAGGTCCGGGAAGATCAGCACGGTCGCCCGGCCGGCCACCGGGGAGCCCGGCAGCTTGGTGGCCGCGACGCGCGCGTCCACCGCGGCGTCGTACTGGATCGGGCCCTCGACCAGGATGTCCGGGCGCAGCTCGCGGACGATCTCGGTGGCCTTGCGGACCTTGTCGACGTCCGCGCCCGAGCCGGAGGTGCCGGTCGAGTAGGAGAGCATCGCGACCCGCGGCTCCACGCCGAACTGGGCGGCGGTGGCGGCGGACTGGATCGCGATGTCGGCCAGCTGCTGGGCGTCCGGGTCCGGGTTGACCGCGCAGTCGCCGTACACGAGGACCCTGTCGGCCAGGCACATGAAGAAGACGCTCGACACGATGGACGCGCCCGGCGAGGTCTTGATCACCTCGAAGGCGGGCCGGATGGTGGCCGCGGTGGAGTGCACCGCGCCGGAGACCATGCCGTCGGCGATGCCCTCCTGGACCATCAGGGTGCCGAAGTAGGCGACGTCGGTGACGACGTCCAGCGCGAGCTCGACGGTCATGCCCCTGTGGGCGCGCAGCTTCGCGTACAGCTCGGCGAACTGGCGGCGCAGCGGGCTGGTGGCCGGGTCGACGATCCGGACCTGGGCGCGGTCGGTGCCGGGCTCCCCCGGGCCGGGTTCTCCCCCGGCCTGGCGGCCGGGAGGTGTCCCCACCTGAGGGATGGCGATGCCGAGGCTCGCGGCCTTGCGGCGCACCGCGTCGGCGTCGCCGAGCAGGGTGAGGTCGCAGATGTTGCGGCGCAGCAGGATCTCGGCGGCGCGCAGCACCCGCTCCTCGGCGCCCTCGGGCAGGACGATGTGCCGGCGGTCGGCGCGGGCACGTTCCAGCAGCTCGTGCTCGAACATCATCGGGGTGACCCGCTCGGACCGGCCGACCTCGATCCGGTTGGTCAACTCGACCGTGTCGACGTGCAGTTCGAACAGGCCGAGGGCGATCTCGGCCTTCCGTGGACTGGCCGGGCCGAGCTTGCCCTCCAGGTGGGTCAGGGTGGCGGCGGTCGGCCAGCTGCCCTCGGGGACGACCGCGACCGGGGTGCCGGGGGCGAGCCGGGCGGCCAGCGCCATGACGTTCGGGCTGGGGTGCTGGCCGAGCGTCAGCAGCACGCCGGCGATCGGCGGGGCGCCGGCGGCGTGCGCGGCGAGCGAGCCGATCACCAGGTCGGCGCGGTCCCCGGGGGTGACGACGAGGGCGCCGTCGGTCAGCGCGTCGAGGAAGGTCGGCAGCATGGCGCCGCCGAAGACGAAGCCGCGGACGTCCCGGGCGAGCCCGGCGGCGTCCCCGAGCAGCACCTCGGCGCCGGTCGCCTCGACCAGCTGGGCGACGGTGGGCGCGGCGAGCGCCGGCTCCTCCGGGATGACGTAGGCGGGGATCGGCAGCTTCTGGGTGAGCTTGCGCTGGATCCGCTGTTTGAAGCCGGGGGCGACCCGGTTGGCGATCATCGCGAGGGTCTCGCAGCCGAGGTCGGTGTACGCGCGGTGGGCGCCCAGGACCTCGGCGATGACGGCCTCCGGGTCCTCGGCGTGGCCGCCGACCACCGGCAGCACGGCGGCGCCGAACTCGTTCGCCAGGCGGGCGTTGAAGGCCAGTTCGTCCGGGATGCTGGTGTCCGCGAAGTCGGTGCCGAGCACCAGGACGGCCTCGCAGCGCCGCTCCACCGCCCGGAACCGGTCGACGAGGACGGACACCAGCTCGTCCTGCCCCTGCGCGGCCTGCAGGGCGGCGGCCTCCTCGTACGTCAGTCCGTACAGCTCGGTGGCGGGCAGCTCGATCCGGTACCGGCCGTGCAGCAGCTCCACCACGTGGTCCGACCCGGACTCTCCCCCAGCCTGGCGGCCGGGAGGTGCCCCCACAGGTGCGTGCGCGTGCACCAGGGGCCGGAACACCCCGACCCGGTCCACCTGCCGGGTGAGCAGCTCCATGACCCCGAGCTCGACCGCCTGCCGTCCGTCCCCCCGGTCGATCCCGGTCACGTACACGCTGCGCGCCACGTGGTCTTCTCCGTCCCGTCGTCTCGGAAAGTGGTCATATCGACCATACCTTCGTGCCTCGAACGAGGGTCTGTGAGCAAAGGATCCCGGCGGGGGCAAGGGACGAAGGTCCCGCGTGCCGGTCGGTGCTTCGGCGTGACAGCGGGATCGGAAGCCCCCCGGAGCGATTGCGCTTCGGGGGGCTCGTGGCGAGGTGCTCCCTACGCCGGGCGGAGCGAGGTGCTCCCTAGGCCGGGCGGAGCCAGATGGTGGCGAGCGGGGGGAGGACCAGGTCGGCGGAGCGGGGCTGGCCGTTCCACTCGACGGGGTCGGCCTTGATCGGGCGGGAGTTGCCGGTGCCGCTGCCGCCGTAGGCCTCGGCGTCGGTGTTGAGGATCTCCTCCCACAGCTGGTCGCGGCCGTCGAGGGCGGGCAGGCCGACGCGGTGGCCGTGCCGGACGACGGGGGAGAAGTTGCAGACGGCGACGAGGGGCGAGCCGTCGGCGGCGAACCGGACGTAGGAGAGCAGGTTGTCGTCGGCGGCGCCGCCGTCGAGCCAGCGGAAGCCGTCGGGAGAGGTGTCGAGCTCCCAGAGGGCGGGGGTGTCGAGGTAGCGGCGGTTGAGGTCGCGGACGAGGGTGCGCACGCCGAGGTGCTCCCGGTGGGCCGGCCACTGCTCGTCGAGTACCCACCACTGTGGGCCGTCCTCGTGGTCCCACTCCGCGCCCTCGGCGAACTCCTGCCCCATGAACAGGAGTTGCTTGCCCGGGTGGGACCACATGAAGCCCAGGTACGCGCGGTGGTTGGCGCGTTGCTGCCACCAGTCGCCGGGCATCTTCGAGACGAGCGCCTGCTTGCCGTGCACGACCTCGTCGTGCGAGATCGGCAGGATGTAGTTCTCGGAGTAGGCGTACACCATCGAGAAGGTGATCTCGTTGTGGTGGTACCTGCGGTGCACCGGCTCCTTGGACATGTAGACCAGCGAGTCGTGCATCCAGCCCATGTTCCACTTGAGCCCGAAGCCCAGGCCGCCGCTGTCGGTCGGGCGGGTGACGCCGTCCCAGGCGGTGGACTCCTCGGCGATCGTCACGACACCCGGGCAGCGCCGGTAGACGGTCGCGTTCATCTCCTGGAGGAAGGACGCGGCGTCGAGGTTCTCCCGGCCGCCGTACTGGTTGGGAGCCCAGGCGCCGCCCTCGCGGGAGTAGTCGAGGTAGAGCATCGAGGCGACGGCGTCCACCCGCAGCCCGTCGATGTGGAACTCCTCGCACCAGTAGACCGCGTTGGCGACGAGGAAGTTGCGCACCTCCTTGCGCCCGTAGTCGAACTCCAGCGTGCCCCAGTCGGGGTGCTCGGCGCGCAGCGGGTCGGCGGGCTCGTAGAGCGGCTCGCCGTCGAAGCGGGCGAGGGCGAAGCCGTCCTTGGGGAAGTGCGCGGGCACCCAGTCGACGATCACGCCGATGCCGTGCCGGTGCAGCGTGTCCACGAGGTGGCGGAAGCCGTCCGGGTCGCCGAGGCGCGCGGTGGGCGCGTAGTAGCCGGACACCTGGTAGCCCCAGGAGCCGCCGAAGGGGTGCTCCATGACCGGCATGAACTCCACGTGGGTGAAGTTCAACTCCTTGAGGTAGCCAGGGAGTTCCTCGGCGATCGCGCGGTAGTCGGTGAGGTCCGGGCGCCAGGACGGCAGGTGCAGCTCGTACACCGACATGGGCGCCCGGTGGTGCGCGGTGCGCGCCCGGCGGGCCATCCACTCGCCGTCCCCCCACTGGTAGTCGGAGGAGGTGACGACGGACGCGGTGCCGGGCGGGCGCTGGGCGGCGCGGGCCAGCGGGTCGGCCTTGTCGAGCACCCAGCCCTGCCGGGTGTGGATCTCGTACTTGTACGTGGTGCCCTCGGCCAGCCCCGGGACGAACAGCTCCCACACGCCGGAGGAGCCGAGCGAGCGCATCGGGTGCCCGGTGCCGTCCCAGTGGTTGAAGTCGCCGATCAGTCGCACCCCGGCGGCGTTCGGCGCCCAGACGGCGAACGCGGTGCCGGCCACGCCGTCCACTGTGCGCACGTGCGAGCCGAGCACCTGCCACAGCTGCTCGTGCCGGCCCTCGGAGATGAGGTGCAGGTCGAGCTCGCCGAGGGTGGGCGGGGTGCGGTAGCCGTCGTGCTGGACGAGTGGTTCGCCGCCCGGGTAGGTCACCAGCAGGCGGTAGTCGGGGAGTTCGCCGCCGGCGAGCAGGCCGGTGAACAACCCGCCCTGCTGGTGGGTGAGTTCGGCCGGCCCCTGGGCGGTCTCGACCACGACCCGCTCGGCGAACGGCCGCAGCACCCGGATCGCGGTGCCGCCGTGCATGGGGTGGGCGCCGAGCAGGGCGTGCGGGTCGTGGTGCTGCCCGCCGACCAGCCGGTCCACCTCGGCGGGCGGTAGCGGCGCCTCGGGCAGCCTGAGCGCCCCGGCCGGGAGGGCCTCGGGGCCGGGGGCGGGAGCGGAAGCGACTCGTCCACTCGCCTCCGGGCGCTCGGACCCGGCGCCGGCGCTCAACGCCGGGGCGCTCTCTCCTTCGTCACTCTCCCTCCTGCCCGCATCGGGCTGGGGGTACCTCCCGGCCGCCAGGCCGGGGGCGAGGGGCTCACGCTGCTCTCCCTCCCTGCCCGTCATCGGGCAGGAGGGGCCCACGCTTTCGGCACCGGCGCGCCCTTCGGCTCGGGGCGCGCCGGCCAGGAAGGTGGCCGGTACGGGGCGGGTGGTGCGGCCGGGCGGGTCGAGCGGCGTCACGGCGGGGTCCTCCTGCGGCGGGGGTGGTGGGCGAACTCCTGCGGGCGGCAAGCGAAGTGGGGTGATCAGACGGTCAGGGCGAGCCGGTTGATCGCGGCCAGCGGGATCGGCAGCCAGCTCGGGCGGTGCCGGGCCTCGTACACGACCTCGTAGACCGCCTTGTCGATCTCCAGTGCGCGCATCAGCTCGGGCGAGGCCGCCGGGTCGACGCCGCCCCCGGCGGTGTACCCGGCGCAGAAGGCGGTGCGGTTGCGCTGCGCCCAGGCGGCGGCGAGGTGGGCGAGTTCCGGGTCGACCGGGCCGCCGGCCAGCAGGTGGGCCGCCGCGTAGTCGAAGGAGCGCAGCATCGCGGCGACGTCGCGCAGGGCGGGCTGCGGTTCGCGGCGCTCGTTGACGGACTTGGCGGGCTCGCCCTCGAAGTCGAGCAGCACCCAGCCGTGCGGGGTGCGCATGGCCTGCCCGAGGTGCAGGTCGCCGTGGATGCGCTGGACCGGCAGCCCGTCCGGGTGGGCGTCGGCGAGCTGCTGGAAGGCGCTGCGCAGCGCGGCCCGGTAGCGCATCAGCCCGGGGACGGCGGCGACGGCGCTGTCGAGGCGGTCGGCCATGGCGGTGGCGAGCTGGCGGGTCTGGGCGCGGTCGAGGCGGGTGACGGGCATGGAGCGGGCGAGCACCCGGTGCACCTCGGCGGTGGCCCGGCCGAGCCGGTGGGCCTCGATCGCGAAGTTGCCGGGGGACGGGTCGCCCTTGAGCCGGCCGACCTGGTCGAGGGCGAGCTCCCAGCCGTCCTCGGCGTCCGGCAGGTAGCGCTGGAGCAGGCCGAGGGTGGCGGGTTCGGCGCGCTCCATCCGGCTCTCGAACCAGGCCGCGACGCGCGGGATGCGGGTGGAGCCGGCCCGGGAGAGGGCGAGGGAGAGTTCGAGGTCGGGGTTGGTGCCGGGGTGGATGCGGCGGAAGAGCTTGAGGATGTACGAGGTGCCGTAGATGACCGAGCTGTTGGACTGCTCGGCGGTGGACGCGCGCCCGGGGATGTTGGTGGGCAGGCCGGAGCCGGGGGTGCGGCGGAACGACAGCGAGCCGAAGCGGTCGCCGGTGGCCAGGTGTTCCAGCAGCCGCCCGGTGAGCTCAGGGTCGTGGACCGCGTCGTAGAGCGTCGCGCCGTCGTACGGGCCCTGGGTGAGCCGGCCGAGCACGGCGCCGGGTTCGATGTCGGCGGGGCGCTCGGAGCGGACGCCGAGGAGGAGTTGGTAGACGTCCCCGTGCGGGGCGCCGGCCGTGGTGGCGTGCTCGACCCGCAGCAGGAGGTGCAGCAGGGCCGGGTCGCCGACCTGCAGCGGGGTTCCGACCACCGGGGTGAGCCCGGTGATGGGCCGCCCCTTCCCGGCGTACCAGCGCTGGGTGGGGAGCCATTCGGAGATCAGGGGCAGGGCCGCCTGGACGAGTTCGCTGACCCCCAGGGCGGTTCTCCGGAGCCCGGTGTTCCGCGCGCCCGCTGACGCGGCGGAGCCGGCCGGGGTGTCGTGCTGCACATGGGCTTGAGAACGGGAGGTTTCGGACATGACTCCCTTTCCCCGGAAGCGGGCCGACTGCCCGACGGGTCTGGCCGGGTCCGTCAGTCTTCCGGATTTCGGCGGCGCGGCGGTGGCGGCACGCGAGCGGGGCTCAGGTGTCACGCCTTCGTGTGGGTGGCCGTTGGGCTGTTCTCCGTACGCGGCGCCGGGGGGCACCTCGGGGCGGAGAACCCCGGGGCGCGCAGGTTCAACTCGCGCTCCCCGAGGGTCTGGTGGTGCGGTCGGGCCGGCGTCCGGCGGATCGTTACTTCGACCGCCTGGTCCCGCTCAGTCGCGGGGGCTGCCGGAGCTGGAACCAGTAGAAGCCGTGACCGGCCAGGGTGAGCAGGTACGGCCACTCACCGATCGACGGGAAGCGCACCCCGCCGATCAGCTCGACCGGGTAGCGTCCGCCGTACTGCCGCAGGTCCAGTTCGGTCGGTTGCGCGAACCGCGAGAAGTTGTTCACGCACATGACCAGGTCCCCCTCGTGCTCCCGCACGAAGGCCAGCACCGCGGGGTTGCTGGAGGGCAGTTCGGTGTACGTGCCCAGGCCGAACGCCGGGTTGAGCTTGCGGATCTCGATCATGCGACGCGTCCAGTGCAGCAGTGAACTCGAACTGCTCTGCTGCGCTTCGACGTTGGTCACCTGATAGCCGTACACCGGGTCCATGATGGGCGGCAGACTGAGCCTGCCCGGGTCGGCGGAGGAGAAACCCGCGTTGCGGTCCGGGGTCCACTGCATCGGCGTGCGGACGCCGTCCCGGTCGCCGAGCCAGATGTTGTCGCCCATGCCGATCTCGTCCCCGTAGTAGAGCACCGGCGAGCCGGGCAGGGAGAGCAGGAGGGCGGTGAACAGCTCGATCTGGTTGCGGTCGTTCTCCAGCAGCGGGGCGAGCCGGCGCCGGATGCCCACGTTGGCGCGCATCCGCGGGTCCTTGGCGTACTCCGCGTACATGTAGTCGCGCTCCTCGTCGGTGACCATCTCCAGGGTCAGCTCGTCGTGGTTGCGCAGGAAGATGCCCCACTGGCAGCCGCTCGGGATGTGCGGGGTCTTGGCGAGGATCTCCGAGACGGGGTAGCGGGACTCGCGCCGCACCGCCATGAAGATCCGCGGCATCACCGGGAAGTGGAACGCCATGTGGCACTCGTCGCCGCCCGCCGCGAAGTCGCCGAAGTAGTCGACGACGTCCTCGGGCCACTGGTTGGCCTCGGCGAGCAGCACGGTGTCGGGGTAGTCGGCGTCGATCTCCTTGCGGACCCGCTTGAGGAACTCGTGCGTCTCCGGCAGGTTCTCGCAGTTGGTGCCGTCGCGCGCGAACAGGTAGGGCACCGCGTCCAGCCGGAAGCCGTCGATGCCGAGGTCGAGCCAGAACCGCAGCCCGGCGACCATCTCGTCCTGGACCCGGGGGTTGTCGTAGTTGAGGTCCGGCTGGTGCGAGAAGAACCGGTGCCAGTAGTACTGCTTGCGGACCGGGTCGTACGTCCAGTTGGAGGTCTCGGTGTCGACGAAGATGATGCGGGCGTCCGGGTACCGCTTGTCGTCGTCGGCCCACATGTAGAAGTCGCCGTACGGCCCGTCCGGGTCCGCTCGGGAGGCCTGGAACCACGGGTGCTGGTCGCTGGTGTGGTTCATGACGAAGTCGATGATCACGCGCATGCCGCGGGCGTGCGCGGCGTCCACGAACTCCATGAAGTCGGCGAGGTCGCCGAACTCCGGCAGCACCGACTTGTAGTCGGCCACGTCGTACCCGCCGTCGCGCAGCGGCGAGGCGAAGAACGGCGGGAGCCAGAGGCAGTCGATGCCGAGCCACTGGAGGTAGTCGAGCTTGGCCGTGAGCCCCTTGAGGTCCCCGACCCCGTCGCCGTTGCTGTCCTGGAACGACCGCACCAGCACCTCGTAGAAGACCGCACGCTTGAACCACTCGGGGTCCAGGTTCTTCTTCGAGGTCTCGGGGAAGGTGTCGGGGACGGGCTCGTTCACTGTCACGCTGGGTTCCTCCGAACCGTGAGGAGGTGAGCCGGCTCGGCTGAGGGATCGAGCCGGACGTAGTTGTGCCGGCCCCAGGTGTAGGCGGCGCCGGTGAGCTCGTCGTGCACCAAGTACGGACCGGCCGCGTCATGCCCGGGGAGGGCGATGGTGACGGTGGCCTCCTGGACGTGGTGCGGGTCGAGGTTGACCACGGTGATGACCTGGTCGGTCAGGCCCTCCGGGGTGGTCGCGGTCTTGGAGTAGGCGATCACCTGGTCGTTGTCGGTGGGGTGGAAGCGCAGGTCGCGCAGCTGACGGAGCGCGGGGTGGCGCCGGCGCAGCCGGTTGAGCACGGTGAGCAGCGGGGCCAGGGTGTCGGTGCGGCTCCAGTCGCGCGGGCGCAGCTCGTACTTCTCCGAGTGCAGGTACTCCTCGGAGCCGGGGCGGGCCGGCTCGTTCTCGCACAGCTCGAAGCCGGCGTAGACGCCGTAGGTGGGGGAGAGGGTGGCGGCGAGCACGGCGCGGACGGCGAACGCGGCCCGGCCGCCGTGCTGGAGGTGGCCGGGCAGGATGTCGGGGGTGTTGACGAAGAAGTTGGGCCGCATGTAGGCGGCCGCGTCGCCGGTGAGTTCGGTGAGGTACTCGGTGAGTTCGGGTTTGGTGTTGCGCCAGGTGAAGTACGTGTACGACTGGTGGAAGCCGATCTTCCCGAGGGTGTGCATCATCGCGGGGCGGGTGAAGGCCTCCGCCAGGAACACGACGTCGGGGTCGGTGCGGGCGATGTCGGCGAGCACCGTCTCCCAGAACACCACCGGCTTGGTGTGCGGGTTGTCGACCCGGAAGATCCGCACCCCGTGGGACATCCAGAAACGGAGGATGCGGACGGTTTCCTTGACGATTCCCTCCATATCCTGATCGAAGTTGATCGGATAGATGTCCTGGTACTTCTTCGGCGGGTTCTCGGCGTACGCGATGGTGCCGTCGGCGCGGTGGCTGAACCATTCCGGGTGCTTGTTCACCCACGGGTGGTCGGGGGAGCACTGGAGGGCGAAGTCCAGCGCCACCTCCAGGTGCAGCGCCCGGGCCTCGGCGACGAAGTGGTCGAAGTCCTCGATGGTGCCGAGGTCCGGGTGGATCGCGTCGTGGCCGCCCTCGGGGGAGCCGATCGCCCAGGGCGAGCCGACGTCGTGCGGACCGGCCGTCAGGGTGTTGTCCGGGCCCTTGCGGTGGGCGCGGCCGATCGGGTGGACGGGCGGCAGGTAGACCACGTCGAATTCCATCGCGGCGATCGCGGGCAGCCGCTCGGCGGCGGTGCGCAGGGTGCCGGAGCGCGGCGGCTCGACGCCGCTCGGGTCCACCACGGCGCCCTCCGACCGCGGGAAGAACTCGTACCAGGAGCCGAACAGGGCGCGCTCGCCGTCCACCTGGAGCGGCAGCGGGCGGGAGGCGCTGAGCAGCTCGCGCAGCGGGTGGCGGGCGAGCAGCTCCAGCACCTCGGGGGCGAGCGCGGCCGCCAGTCGGGACAGCGGCGGCAGACCGGGGTCGCGCAGCGCGTCGGCGGCGGCCAGCACGTGCGCGCGGCCCTCCTTCTTCGGCACGCCGTTCGCGGCCTGCTCCAGCAGCCGGGCGCCCTCCTCCAGGACGAGCGCGGTGTCGATCCCCGCGGGCAGCTTCACCGACGCGGCTTTGCGCCAGGTGGCGATCGGGTCGCTCCAGGCCTCGACCAGGTACGACCAACGGCCGGGCGCGGTCGGGGTGATGTGCGCGCCCCAGCGGTCGGTGCCCTCGGCGAGCTCGCGCATCGGGGTCCACGGGCCGCTGCGGCCGCGCGGGTCGCGCAGCACGACGTTGGCGTTGACGGCGTCGTGGCCCTCGCGGAACACGGTCGCGGTGACCAGGAAGGTCTCGCCGACGACGGCCTTGGCCGGGCGGCGGCCGGAGTCGACGAGCGGGCTGACGTCCAGGACGGGGATGCGGCCGATCACGGTGTCGCTCTCTGTCTTGCGGGCGGCGGTCTTGCGGGCTGCGGTCTTGCGGGCGGGCGCCTTCCGGGGTGGGGCGTCGGCCTTCGCGGCACCCGGCTTCCCGGCATCGGCCCCGGGGGTGGCGGCCGGCGCGGTGGACCCGGCGGTGGTGCGGCGCGTGGTGGTGCGCCTGCGCGGTGCCGTGGTCCGGCTCTCCGCGGCCCCTGGTTGGCGGGCCGCTGCGGAGGACCCGGGTTCGAAGTGCCCGGTTCCGGAGCGTTCGGCTCCGGGTTGCTCGGTGCCGAGGAACTCGGCTTCGGGGTGCTCGGGTTCGCAGTGCGGGGGACGAGCGGCCCCGGAGGCCCTGGGCGCCGGCATCGCCGGATCCGTCCGAGTGTCAGAATCCATCCGTCCGGTGGATTCCGCGACCGCTGCGTCGAAGGTGTCGGCCACCGGTGTGGACTGATCCCGCGTGTCGCCGTGCATGCCAAACTCCTGCCCGAGATCGGCGGCAGCTCCCGCAGGCGCCGGGGGCGGGCCGGGGGAGTGCCGGGAGGACTGCTGGGTGGGGAGGACGTGCGACCGAGAGCCTGCCCGCGCCGCCGTCCCCGGCAACCTGCCCGGCGCCCGCCGAGCCCGGGCCGGGACGCCCCGGAGCCCGCGCGCGTCCCGGCGCACGCCTCCGGGGTCACGCCCCTGGCGACCCGGTCCACCCGTGAACGAGTCGGCCGAGTGCGAGGACACGCGTCGGAGCGCGGTGAGCGCCGAATGGGTTAAGGAGGATGAGGACCGATCAACGCGAAAAGGATTCGGACGTGCTGCTTCAAGGGGAGTGCCACCCGTCGCCGCACTCCCCACAGCATCAACGACCTTGGGTCATACTCGCACCGCGGGCGGGACTTTCGCAGCGGTACGACAGTAGTTTCGGGCTTTGTCCGGAGCGGATGAGCCGCCGGAAATGGGTCCGTTCCACAGTGTTCACGCTTTGGTAGCGCGATCCCCCGGAAAGTGCGCCTCGCGCGCCCCCTGTGCAGACCAATGCGCCGAATGCGATCTCATCAATAGGCCGAACGGATGCCCAATAGCCCACTTGACGCACTGCCATGACGGCCGTCGGGGCTACGCTTCACGCCGTGAAGGCAATCCGCAGATTCACCGTCCGCACTGTCCTGCCCGAACAACTCCAGCCGCTGCACGAGCTGGCCCTCAACCTGCGCTGGTCCTGGCACCCCGAGACCAGGGACCTCTTCCGGTCCGTGGACCCGGAGGTCTGGGCCGCGACCGGCGAGGACCCGGTGCGACTGCTCGGGGAGGTCCCGGCCGCCCGGCTCGCCGCGCTCGCCGCCGACCGGCGCTTCCTGCGCCGCCTCGGCGACCTCGCCGACGACCTGCGCGACTACCTCGCGGGCCCGCGCTGGTACCAGACCGAGGAGAGCGGCGGCACCCCGCTGCCCGCCGCCATCGCCTACTTCTCGCCCGAGTACGGCATCGCCGCCGCACTGCCCCAGTACTCCGGCGGCCTCGGCATCCTGGCCGGTGACCACCTCAAGGCCGCCAGCGACCTCGGCGTGCCGGTCATCGGCGTGGGGCTGTTCTACCGGCACGGCTACTTCCGGCAGTCCCTCAACCGGGACGGCTGGCAGCAGGAGCGCTACCCGCTGCTCGATCCGGACGAACTCGCGGTCAGCCTGCTCCGGGAGGGTGACGGCACCCCCTGCCGGATCGACCTCGCCCTGCCCGGCGGCCGGATCCTCGCCGCGCACATCTGGAAGGCCCAGGTCGGCCGGGTCCCGCTGCTCCTCCTCGACTCCGACACCGAGGAGAACTCGCCCGCCGAGCGCGACGTCACCGACCGCCTCTACGGCGGCGGCAGCGAGCACCGGCTGCTCCAGGAGATGCTCCTCGGCATCGGCGGCGTCCGGGCCGTCCGCGCCTACTGCCGCCTCACCGGACACCCCGCCCCCGAGGTCTTCCACACCAACGAGGGCCACGCCGGCTTCCTCGGCGTCGAACGGATCCGCGAACTCGTCGCCGCCGGCCCGGCCGAAACCGACACCGCCGGCCCCGACTTCGCCGCCGCCCTGGAGTCCGTCCGGGCCGGCACCCTGTTCACCACCCACACGCCCGTCCCGGCCGGCATCGACCGCTTCGACCGCGAGCTCGTCGCCCGCCACTTCTCCGGCGACGCCGCCCTGCCCGGCGTCCCGGTCGAGCCGGTGCTCGCGCTCGGCGCCGAGACCTGGCCCGGCGGGGACCCGAAGCTCTTCAACATGGCCGCCATGGGCCTGCGGCTCGCCCAGCGCGCCAACGGCGTCTCCACCCTGCACGGCGAGGTCAGCCGGGCCATGTTCAACGGCCTGTGGCCAGGCTTCGACCCGGACGAGGTCCCGATCACCTCCGTCACCAACGGCGTCCACGCCGCCACCTGGATCGATCCGGCCGTCGTCAGCCTCGGCGTCGCCGAGATCGGCGCCGACCGCGCCGAGGACGCCATGACCACCGGCGACGCCAAGCGCTGGACCGGCCTGGAGAGGATCGGCAACACCGACATCTGGGACCTGCGCCGCAGCCTGCGCGCCCAACTCGTCGACGAGGCCCGCCGCCGCCTGCGCACCTCCTGGCACCAGCGCGGCGCCGGCGAGGCCGAGCTCGGCTGGGTCTCCTCGGTGCTCGACCCGGACGTCCTGACCATCGGCTTCGCCCGCCGGGTGCCGTCCTACAAGAGGCTGACCCTGATGCTGCGCGACCCGCACCGGCTGCGCTCCCTGCTGCTGCACCCGACCCGGCCGGTGCAGATCGTCGTCGCCGGCAAGGCCCACCCGGCCGACGACGGCGGCAAGCGGCTGATCCAGCAGATGGTCGCCTTCGCCGACGACCCGGCCGTCCGGCACCGGATCGTCTTCCTGCCGGACTACGACATGGCGATGGCCCAGCACCTCTACCCGGGCTGCGACGTCTGGCTGAACAACCCGCTGCGCCCGCTGGAGGCCTGCGGCACCTCCGGGATGAAGGCCGCGCTCAACGGCTGCCTCAACCTGTCCGTCCTGGATGGCTGGTGGGACGAGTGGTACGACGGCCAGAACGGCTGGGCGATCCCCACGGCCGACGACACCAGCGTGCTCGACCCGGAGAGCGGCGAGGCCGAGCGGCGCGACGACATCGAGGCGGCCGCGCTGTACGACCTGATCGAGGAGCAGGTCGCCGCGCGGTTCTACGACCGGGGCGCGGACGGGCTGCCGCACCGCTGGATCGCGATGGTCCGGCACACCCTGGTCACCCTCGGCCCCAAGGTGCTGGCCGGCCGCATGGTCCGCGAGTACGTCGAGCGGCTGTACGCCCCGGCGGCGATCGCCCAGCGCGAGCTCGCGGCCGGCGCGGGCGTGGGGGCCCGCGAGCTGGCGGCCTGGAAGGCGAAGGTCCGCGAGGCCTGGCCGGCCGTCCGGGTCGAGCACGTCGAGGCGGACTGCCCGGCCGAGGCGCAGGAGCTCGGCAGCTCGCTGTCGCTGCGGGTCCAGGTCGCGCTCGGCGCGCTGGAGCCGGGAGACGTCGAGGTGCAGGTGGTGTCCGGCCGGGTGGACGAGTCGGACGGCATCTCGGACGTCGGCCTGTTCGCGCTCAAGCCGGTCGGAGGCCCGGACCTGGACGGGCGGACGCGGTACGAGGGCTCGCTGGAACTCGCCCGGACGGGCCCGTTCGGCTACACCGTCCGGGTGCTGCCGTCCCACCCGCGGCTGGCCTCCCCGGCGGAGCTGGGGCTGGTCGCCCTGCCCGCCGAGTCGGCCGGGATGGACGCGGGGCTGCTCAGATAGTCACCCGCTCGCCCCCGGGCGCGCCCTTCGGGTGCCCGGCGCCGAGGCTTCCCCCGGCCTGGCGGCCGGGAGGTGCCCCAGCTCGCGCGCCCTCGCTTTCGGCGCCGGTGCGCCCTTCGGCCCGGGGCGGGCCCGGCGGGACGGCCCGGTTCCTACACCAGGCTTTCCCGCCAGGCCCTGTGCAGTTCGGCGAAGCGGCCGGAGCCGTCGGTCAGCTCCTTCGGGCTGCCGTCCTCGACGATCCGGCCCTGGTCCATCACCAGGACGCGGTCGGCGATCTCCACGGTGGAGAGCCGGTGCGCGATGATCACGGCGGTCCGGCCGGCCAGTACCGTGCGCATCGCCCGCTGGACGGCCTGCTCGCCGGGGACGTCCAGCGAGCTGGTCGCCTCGTCCAGGATCAGCACCGCCGGGTCGGCCAGCAGGGCACGGGCGAAGGCGACCAGCTGGCGCTGCCCGGCGGAGATCCGGCCGCCGCGCTTGCGCACGTCGGTGTCGAAGCCGTCCGGGAGCGCGGCGATGAACTCGTAGGCGCCGATGTCCCGGGCGGCCTGCTCGACCTCCTCGCGGGTGGCGCCGGGCCGGCCGATCGCGATGTTCTCGGCGACGGTGCCGGAGAAGAGGAAGGACTCCTGGGTCACCATGACCACCCCGCGCCGCAGTTCGGGCGTGGCGAGGTCGCGCAGGTCGACGCCGTCCAGCCGGATCCGGCCCTCGGTCGGGTCGTAGAAGCGGGCCAGCAGCTTGGCGACCGTCGACTTGCCCGCGCCGGTCGCGCCGACCACGGCCACCGTCTGCCCGGCCGGGATCACCAGGTCGAAGGTCGCCAGCACCTCCTTGCCGGTGCGGTACGCGAAGCGCGTCCCCTCGAACGCGACCTCGCGGCCCTTGCCGGCCGCCTGCGGCAGCTCGACGGGCTCGGCCGGCTCGGCGACGGTCGGCTCGTGGGCGAGCAGGCCGGCGATCTTCTCCAGCGCGGCGGCGGCCGACTGGTAGCTGTTCAGGAACATCGCGAGCTGGTCGATCGGGTCGAACAGCCGGCGCAGGTAGAGCACGAAGGCGGTGAGGACGCCGAGCTCCAGCGTGTCGTCGACCACCAGGTAGGCGCCGAGCAGCACGACGCCGGTGGTCCAGAGGTTGGCGGTGGCGCGGGACAGGCCGACGTACCGGGCGAGCTCCAGGAGCCCGTCCGCGGTCGCCGTGGCGGAGCGCCGGTTGACCACGGCGAAGGCCGCGTCGTTGGCCTTCTCGCGGCGGAAGGCCTGCACCGGGCGGATGCCGTTCATGGTCTCGGTGAAGCGGACGATCATCGAGGCCGCGGAGGTCCGCGAGCGGCGGTAGACCCGGCGCGAGCGGGTGCGGAAGGAGTGGGCGATCAGGCCCAGCGGCACCAGCGCGGCGAGCGACGCGAGGCCGAGCCGCCAGTCCAGCACCAGCAGCAGCACCGAGATGTAGCAGACCGACAGGAAGACGGTCAGCAGCTCCTGGAGGCCCTCGGAGAGCAGCTCGCGCAGCGCGTCGATGTCGCTGGTGGCACGGGAGATGATCCGGCCCGAGGTGTAGCGCTCGTGGAAGTCCAGGCTGAGCCGCTGGGCGTGCCGGAAGATCCGGCCGCGCAGCTCCAGCAGGATGTCCTGGTTGACCCTGGCGCTGATCTTGATGAACACCCACTGCAGCAGCGGGCTGAGCAGCGCGAAGCAAAGGTAGGCGGCGATCACCGCGATCAGCGGCCCGGCGTCGTGCTCGCGCAGTGCCGGGATGCCGCGGTCCATCGCGACCGCGACCAGCAGCGGGCCGGACTGCAGGGCGGCCTGCTGGACCAGGATCACCAGCATCGCGACGGTGATCCGGGCCCGGTGCGGGCCGAGCAGCGAGCGCAGCAGCGCCCGGGGCGCGCCGGGCGGGACGGGAATGTCCTCCTCGTCGGCCGGCGGCGGGGGCAACTCCTCCTCCTGCTCGGCGCGTTCGGTGGACTCGACGGTCGTGGTCATCGGGCGGTGCTCCCCTCGGGGATCAGGGCGGCCTCGGGTGCGGGGGCGGCCTCGCCCGTCATCAGTTCGCGGTAGCGCGCGGAGCCGCGCAGCAGCTCCTGATGCGTGCCGACGGCCTCGATCCGGCCGTCCGCGAGCACCGCGACCCGGTCGGCGAGCAGTACGGTGCTGGGGCGGTGGGCGACCACGAGGGCGGTGGTGCCGGAGAGGACTTCGCGCAGGGCGCGTTCGACCAGGGCCTCGGTGTGCACGTCGAGCGCGGACAGCGGGTCGTCCAGGACCAGGAAGGCCGGGTCGCCGACCACCGCGCGGGCCAGCGCGAGGCGCTGGCGCTGGCCGCCGGAGAGGCTGAGGCCCTGTTCGCCGACCTCGGTGTCCACTCCGGCCGGGAGCTTGTCGACGAAGCCGGCCTGGGCGGTGGCGAGCGCGGCGCGCAGCCGGTCCTCACCCGCGCCCGGGGCGCCCATCAGGACGTTCTCCCGGACGGTCGCGGAGAACAGGGTGGGCTCCTCGAAGGCCACCGCGACCAGCTCGCGCAGTCGTTCCCGGGGCAGGTCGCGGATGTCGCGGCCGTCCAGGGTGATGGTGCCGGCGGTGGCCTCGTACAGGCGGGGCAGCAGCGCGGTGAGCGTGGTCTTGCCGCTGCCGGTGGCACCGACCAGGGCCATCGTCTCGCCGCTGCGGATGTGCAGGTCGATGCCGCGGAGCAGGTCGGGGGTGTCGTCGGGGGCGTCGGGGTAGCGGAAGCGGACGCCGGTGAGGCGGATGCCGTCCGGGGCGCCGAGGCCGGTGGCGGTGCCGGGGTCCTCCTCTTCCGCTGCGTCGAGCACCTCGAAGAAGCGGTCGGTGGCGGTGGCGGCCTCGTTGGCGTAGGCGAGCAGCCAGCCGAGGGACTCGACGGGCCAGCGCAGCGCGAGCGCGGTGGAGAGGAAGGCGACCAGGGTGCCGGCACTGAGCTGGTCGTGCGAGACGAGGTAGGCGCCGACGGCGAGGGCGCAGCCGAGGGCGATCTCGGGCAGGCCGACGATCACCGCCCACAGGTTGGCGAGCAGGTGGGCCTTGCGCAGCTCGGTGTGGCGCAGCAGCCGGGACTGGGCGCGGAACCGTTCGTGCATCGAGCGGTGGCGGCCGAAGGCCTTGAGGACGCGGATGCCGAGGACGGACTCCTCGACGACGGTGGCGAGGTCGCCGTTCTGGTCCTGGGCGAGCCGGGCGGCGCCGGAGTAGCCGGACTCGAAGCGCCGGGTGAGCACGAACAGCGGGCCGGCGGGCACCAGGACGATCAGGGCGAGCCGCCAGTCCTGGGTGAACATCACGACCGTGCCGGCCAGGAACATCACCGAGTTGACGATGAGGAAGACCAGCGGGAAGGCCAGGAACAGCCGCATGGTGTACATGTCGGCGGTGGCCCGGGAGAGCAGCTGGCCGGATCCCCACCGCTCGTGGAAGGGGACCGGCAGCCGCTGGAGCTTGGCGAAGAGGTCGCCGCGCATGGCCGTCTCCAGCCCGGCCAGCGGGCGGGCGAGGACCACCCGGCGGGTGTAGAACAGGCCGGCCTCGATCAGGCCGAGGGCCAGCAGCAGGCCGACCAGCGGCCGCAGCCCGGCGAGGTCGTGCCGGGCGAGCGGCCCGTCCACGATCCGGCCGAGCACGATCGGGACGCCGAGGACGCTCAGCATGGCGAGCACGGCGGCCGTCACGGAGATGGCGAGCCGGCGGCGGACGGCCCGGGCGTAGGGCCACAGGCGCAGCAGGGAGCGGACCGTGGAGCGGTGGGCGGTCCCGGGGGCGTCGGGTTGTCGGTTCTCGGCCATCGTCGTGAGGGTAGGCAGAGGGTCCGTCATTTCTCATCAGGTTTTTCGCCCCTGTCAGGGCGGTGCAGCGAGAACCGGTCATCCGTACGGGCGGTCGCGTGCCACCCGGTCGGCGCCCACTGCTCGGCGGCGGTGCCGGTGCCGGGCGCGATCGGCGTGCCGGAGAACGTCGGGGTGGGCCACTCGCGCGGCTGACGCGGGCCCGGTCTATTCGGGGGCGGGCGCGCGCAGTAACTGCAGCGAGCGCCCGCCCAGCACGACGGCGCCCCGCGGGGGCGGTCCGCCGGTACCCGGGGTGGCCGTGTCGGCGACCGTCTCGTACGCGGCCTCCGGCGCGGCCCAGGGTTCGCCGGGGAGGGTGAAGACGACCGGTTCGTGGCCGGCGTTGAGGAGCAGCAGGAAGCTGTCGTCGGCGAGCGGCCGTCCGGTCGCGTCCCGTTCGGTCATCGCGGCGCCGGAGAGCAGCATGCCGAGGCAGGTCGTCGGGGCGAACCAGTCGGCCTCGGTCATCTCCTTGCCGAGCGGGGTGAACCAGGCGAGGTCCGGCTGGCCGCCGGGGGAGGCGGCCCGGCCGGAGAAGAACGCCCGCTGCCGCAGCACCGGGTGGGCGCGGCGCAGCCGCACCAGCCGCGCGGTCAGTTCGCACAGCTCCCGCCAGCCGGGCTCGCGCAGCAGGGACCAGTCCAGCCAGCTGATCTCGTTGTCCTGGCAGTAGGCGTTGTTGTTGCCGCCCTGGGTGCGGCCGAACTCGTCCCCGGCGGTGATCATCGGGACGCCGGTGGAGAGCAGCAACGTGGCCAGCAGGTTGCGCAGTTGGCGCAGCCGCAGGGCGTTGACCTCCGGGCTGGTGGTCTCGCCCTCGACGCCGTGGTTCCAGGAGCGGTTGTCGTCGGTGCCGTCCCGGTTGGCCTCGCCGTTGGCCTCGTTGTGCTTGCGGTCGTAGCTGACGAGGTCGCGCAGGGTGAAACCGTCGTGCGCGGTCACGAAGTTGACGGAGGCGTACGGCCGGCGGCCGCCGCGCTGGTAGAGGTCGGAGGAGCCGGACAGCCGGTAGCCGAGCTCGCGGACGTCCGGGCGGGCGCCGCGCCAGAAGTCCCGGACGGTGTCCCGGTACTTGTCGTTCCACTCGGCCCACAGCGGCGGGAAGCCGCCGACCTGGTAGCCGCCCGGGCCGACGTCCCACGGCTCGGCGATCAGCTTGACCCGGCTGAGGAGGGGGTCCTGGGAGACGGCGGCGAGGAACGGGTGGTCCATGTCGACGCCGTCGCCGGCGCGGGCGAGGGCGGCGGCGAGGTCGAAGCGGAAGCCGTCCACGCCCATCTCGGCGACCCAGTACCGCAGCGAGTCGGTGATCAGCCGGATCACCTGCGGGCGGCGGGTGTCCAGGGTGTTGCCGCAGCCGGTGTAGTCGGCGTAGCCGCGCGGGCGGTGCGGGGCGAGGCGGTAGTAGGCGGCGTTGTCGATGCCGCGCAGGGAGAGCGTGGGCCCGAGTTCGGCGCCCTCGGCGGTGTGGTTGAACACCACGTCGAGGATCACCTCGATCCCGGCGGCGTGCAGGGCGCGGACCATCCGCTTGAACTCGCCGACCTGGCCGCCGCGCGAGCCCGAGGCGGAGTAGCCGGCGTGCGGGGCGAAGTAGCCGACGGTGTTGTAGCCCCAGTAGTTGGCGAGACCGCGCGCCTGGAGGTGGTCCTCGCTGGCGTGCTGGTGGACCGGCAGCAGCTCGACGGCGGTGACGCCGAGGCGGGTCAGGTGGGCGACGGCGGCGGGGTGGGCCAGGCCCGCGTAGGTGCCGCGCAGGTGGGGCGGGACGTCGGGGTGGCGCATGGTGAAGCCGCGGACGTGCAGTTCGTAGAGGACGGTCTCGGCCCACGGGGTCTTCGGGCGGTGGTCGTCGTACCAGTCGTCGTCATCGTGGACGACGACGGACCTGGGCACGTAGCGGGCGGAGTCACGGTTGTCCCGGACGGTGTCGGCGACGTTCGCCTCCGGCCAGTTGCGGACGGCGCCGCTGGCCGCGTCGTGGGAGGTGTAACAGCCGTCGATGGCACGGGCGTACGGGTCGAGCAGCAGCTTGGCCGGGTTCCAGCGGGCGCCCGTCCACGGGTCCCAGCGGCCGTGCACGCGGAAGCCGTACCGGGTGCCGGGTCGGACGCCGGGCAGGAAGCCGTGCCAGATGTGGAAGTCCTGCTCGGTGAGGCGGTGCCGGCTCTCCTGGCCGGCCTCGTCGAACAGGCACAGGTCGACGGCCTCGGCGCCGGCCGCCCAGAGCGCGAAGTTGGTGCCGGGGCCGCCGGGTTGGCCGGTCCGGAAGCGGGCGCCGAGCGGCTGCCAGTCGCCGGGCCACGGTGGCTCGGCGGTCGTCCCGCCGCGGGTCCGCGCACCGGCTTCCAGCTCCCGCCCTGACGCCATGGCCATGCCCTCCCTGGACGGGGTGTCCCGGACCCCGTTCACTTCCTCATTCCCGGTTTGCGCTGATCGGAAGCGGCTGAACGGGGGCTTACCGGCGGATGGACTCCCGCCCCCACCCCACCCCCTCGCCCCCGGTTCCGCCCCAACACCATCCCCGGGGACGTCCTGGAGGTGAAGGACTCCGCCGCGACCTCGTGCCGCCGCAGAACGGGCTCGACGGCCGGGACGTGCCGTGGGCGCGGTGGGTGGCGGACAGTGCACCGGCCCGAACCGCCGGCGCGCGGGTCTTCACGACCGGTTCACCCCCGCTCCACCCACCTCCCCCGGAGTTCACCCGGACGGCCCAGTTATCCTGCTCCGACGCGTCGCGGATCCGGCGCGGAAGTCGCCGGGGTCCCGGCGCGAAAGATCGGCGCCCGGTGCAACTCACGGGGGCACTCGATGCGTCAAGAGTGTGGATACCGGGAGGGGAGAAACCGTGAAGACGGGAATGACGGCCGGCGCCGCGATACGCAGGGGCGCGGTGGCACTGGCCATGGGCGGGGTGCTGCTGCTCACCGCGGCCTGCAACGATGACAGCGGCGGTGGCGGCAAGGCGTCCGGGGGCAGCACCGCGGCGGCGGCCGGCGACTCGGCGGCCCCGGCGGCCGCGCAGCCCGCCCCGAAGACCTCGGCCGCGGTGCTGGCCGTGGAGCCGAAGGACGGCGCCCAGGACGTCGCTCCGGGCGCGCTGGCGGTGTCCGTCTCCAACGGCAAGCTCACCTCGGTCGAGGTGACCGACAAGGACGGCAAGCCGGTCGAGGGCGCGATCGCCCCGGACGGCAGCGGCTGGAAGCCCGCGGCGGCGCTCGCCGTCGGCATGGCGTACAAGGTGAACGCGCAGGCCAAGGACGCCGACGGCCTGGTGGCCGCGTCCACCACCACGTTCACGACGCTGACGCCGGAGAAGAAGGTCTCCACCAACGACAACATCGCCGACGGCTCCACCTACGGCGTCGGCATGATCGTCTCGGTGAACTTCACCAAGGACGTGAAGAACAAGGACGCCGTCCTCAAGGGCATCAGCTTCGAGACGAACAACGGCACCGAGGTGAAGGGCCACTGGTTCGGCGACCGCCGGGTGGACTTCCGTCCGGCCGAGTACTGGAAGCCGGGCACCAAGGTCACCATCAAGTACCGGCTGAAGAACGTCGAGGTCTCCCCGGGCGTCTACGGCGACGTGGACAAGGACGAGCCGTTCACCGTCGGCCGCTCGATGATCTCCACCGCGGACGCCAAGTCGCACCAGATGACCGTCGAGCGGGACGGCAAGAGCACCACCGTGCCGGTCACGCTGGGCGCGGACGCGACGCCCTCCTGGGGCGGCACCATGGTGATCATGTCCAAGGAGAAGGTCACCCGGATGAACTCGCAGACCGTCGGTCTCGGCGGCGAGTACGACATCCAGGACGTGCCGCACGCGATGCGGCTGACCACCTCCGGCACCTTCGTGCACGGCAACTACTGGGCCAACCCGGCCCCGTTCGGCAGGAACAACGCCAGCCACGGCTGCATCTCGATGGCGGACGAGAAGGGCGGCAGCGACTCGTCCGTCGCCGGCAGGTTCTTCAACGACTCGATGGTCGGCGACGTCGTCAAGATCGTGAACTCGAAGGAGAAGACCGTCTCGCCCTCCAACGGGCTGGGCGGCTGGAACGTGGACTGGGCGAACTGGTAGGTCCTACCCGGCGGTAGGCCCGGGTAGTCCCGGTTCGTCACCGCTTTTCCGTCGAGCGGCCCGATCCTCACCCGTTGGGGTCGGGCCGCTCGCGTTTTCCGAGCGCGAAGCCCTTCGAATGGCGCAACCTTTTCGGTGGCCAGCGCGTGTATTGGTCGGGCCCTGTGGGTCCAGCGGGGTTTCAGAGGGAGGGATCGACGTGAAGTCGATACGCAGGGTGGTGGCCGTCGGTCTGGGCGGCGCGATGTTGGTCCTGACGGCGGCGTGCAACGGCGACGGCGGCAGCGGGAACGCGGCCAAGGCCGACCTGGGGGCGGGCGCGGCCGGCGGCGCGCCCTCGGCCGCCGCCACCGCGAGCGCGGCGCCGAAGGTGTCGCAGGCCGTGGTGTCCATCGAGCCGAAGACCGGCTCGGTCGACGTGGCGCCGGGCGCGCTGAAGGTCGGGGCGACGGGCGGCAAGCTCACCACCGTCAAGGTCAGCGACAAGACCGGCAAGGAGATCGCCGGCACGATCGCCGCCGACGGCTCGACCTGGACCCCGTCCGCCGGGCTCGCGGTCGGCACCGCCTACCAGGTGAGCGCGATGGCCGCGGACGCCAACGGCGTGGTCGCGCAGGCCGACAGCAGCTTCACCACGCTGACGCCGACGGCGCTCGCCAAGGCGGCCGACAACGTCGACGACAACGCGACGTACGGCGTCGGCATGATCGTCTCGGTGAACTTCAGCAAGGACGTCAAGAACAAGGACGCGGTCCTCAAGGGCATCAGCTTCGAGACGAACAACGGCACCGAGGTGAAGGGCCACTGGTTCGGCGACCGCCGGCTGGACTTCCGCCCGGCCGAGTACTGGAAGCCCGGCACCAAGGTCACCGTCCACTACCGGCTGGGCAGCGTCGAGATCGCCCCCGGGGTGTACGGCAGCGACCGGGACGAGCCCTTCACGATCGGGCGGTCCCAGGTGTCGACGGTTGACGCCAGGACGCACAAGATGACGGTCGTGCGGGACGGCCAGTCCTCCGACATCGACATCACCTCCGGCTCGGACGCGCACCCGACCTGGAACGGCACCATGGTCATCGAGTCCAAGGAGGGCGTGGTGCGGATGCAGTCCAGCACTCTGCCCGGCATGACCGGCGCGTCGTACGACCTCCAGGTGCCGCACTCGATGCGGCTCACCGACTCCGGCACCTACATCCACGGCAACTACTGGTCGGACGCCTTCGGCGAGGACAACGTCAGCCACGGCTGCGTGGGCCTCAAGGACGTCAAGGGCGGCGGCGACTCCACCTCGATGGGCAAGTTCTACGACAGCTCGATCGTCGGCGACGTCGTGATCGTGAAGAACTCCAACAAGCCCGAGACCCTCGACCCGTCCAACGGTCTGAGCGGCTGGAGCCTGCAGTGGAGCGCCTGGTAGGAGCGCTTTCCCGGCGACCCGGGCCCGACTCTCGTCGGGCCCGGGTCGCCGTGTTTCCGGCAGCTTGCCGTCGGTCCACCGCCCCTCTCTTGCACGGGGCATATGCCGACTCGGGGTGATCGTTTGCTCATTGTCCGTACGCGGCCGCTTGCGTTCCGCAATGATGGGTCGCATGGCGGGTTGGGGCGAAACAGATCAGTCATCAGTTCCCGGAGCCGGATTGGTCGCCGAGGCGTCCTGGATCGACGTCCCGGGTGCGCTGTCGGCGCTGGAGCGGCTCAGCTCCGAGGAGCTGGAGGAGATGTACTTCGGAAGGCTGTGCGATCAGTCCGCGCCGGGCGAGGTGCGGCTGCCGTCCCGGGCGGAGTCCGCCCCGGTGGCCCGTCGGCTGGTGCTGTCCGTCCTGGAGTCCTGGGACCTCCACCAGCACCTGGAGGCCGGGGAGTTACTCACCAGCGAGCTGGTCTCCAACGCCGTGCGGCACGCCGCCGGCCGCACCATCGGGCTCCAGGTGACCCGCAAGCCCGGCTGGCTGCGGGTTGAGGTCCGCGACTCCTCGCGGGCGCTGCCCTGCGTGATCCTCGCCGAGCCGGTGCCCGTCACCGAGCGGGGGCGCGGCCTGCGGGTGGTCGACGACATCGCCGACCGCTGGGGGGCGGACCTGCTGCCGCGGGGCAAGGGCGTCTGGTTCGAGCTGAAGATCCGCGAGCGCCACTGAGGCCTTTTTCCGCTCCGGTTCCCGCTCCGGAAAACACGCAGGGCCCCCGAGTGCGCCGTGGTCCGGCGGGTGGGGGCCCCTGCAAGTCATCGCGCCGGCCAAGGGGGTGCGTGCCGCGCGATGGGCGTCGACTGTGCCAGGTCGGGCCAGTCGAAGTTCGATATGTCGACTATCGCACGGATCTCAGCATGCGGGCAAACCGGACGGCATGGATTGAAAGGCTTGTCACCCAGTTGACCTTGGGATTTTGCATAGGTTAACGCTAAGGCCTGTGAATATTCATGATCGGCGGGCTCTGGCGGCGGTTTCGGTGGAGCGCGAGCCGGGCGTCCGTGAGCCCGAGCCCTGCGAGGGCGACGTGCGCGGGGGAGTGGGTTCGCTCCTCGGGGTGATCGGGTGCGGATTTCGTTGACGCCGGTGCCGGCTCGCCGATTTCGCGGGTGGCACTGGGTTCACCGGTGGCGGTTCGCTTCAGTCCGCACGCTACACGGAGGGACGCCCTGTCGTGCAATGGTGACGATTAGTCATATCTCCTGCGCGCATTGGTGGTTGGACGGTGGTGGCCCACCCCTTCCATCAAGAGGTCGCTCGACCTCGGCGACTTGAGCTTCGGGAGCGGATCCCCCGTCGTGGGAGCCGGCCTGCGCAGGAGGTCGGCGGCCCGACTTCCTGCGCAGGCCCCCGGTTACCATCGGGTCCGTGAACTCCTACTGGCGCGTCGCGCTGCCACCGCTCTGCGCCTGATCGGGCGCGCGTCGGTGGCTTGATCCCGCGACCCCGGCCGGCCTTCCCCGCCGCCGGGGGCACGTTGCGTGCGCCCGTTTCGAAACCACTCACCATCACGGTTGTCGACGACGGAAGTTCACCATCGTGCGTGCTCGCTCGGCCCTCAACGGGCCTCTCCCGATACTTGCCGCCGCCCTCCTCTGGGGCACCACCGGGACCGCCAGTTCCCTCGCCCCCGCCGGGGCGTCCCCGACGGGCATCGGCGCTGCCGGGCTCGTCCTCGGCGGCTTGCTCCTCTTTCTCACCTCCCGGGACGCCCGGACCCTGCCCCGCGCGTGCACCCGCCGCGAAAGCGGGCTCCTCGCCATGGGCGCCGTCGCGGTGGTCGGCTACCCGCTCACGTTCTACCCGGCCGTCACCCGCACCGGCGTCGCCGTGGCGACCGTGATCGCACTCGGCAGCGCCCCCGTGTTCACCGGCCTCCTCGGCTGGCTCGCGGGCCAGGGCCGTCCGACCGCCCGATGGGCCGCCGCGACCGCCACGGCCGTCCTCGGCTGCACCGTCCTCGTCCTCGGCCCCGAACTCACCGGCGGCGGCGCGCCCGTGGACGTCCTCGGTGTGCTGCTGGCGGGGCTCTCCGGGCTCTCGTACGCGGCGTACTCCCTCGTCGGCGGCCGGCTGATCGCCCACGGGCACGCGTCCGGCGGCGTGATGGGCGTGATGTTCGGCGGTGCAGCGCTGCTCGTCCTGCCCGTCCTCCTCCTCGGTGACGGGCACTGGCTGCTCACCTTCCGGGGCTCGGCCGTCGCCCTCCACCTCGCCGTGATCACCACGTTCCTCGCCTACCGCCTCTTCGGCCACGGCCTGCGCCACACCACCGCCCAGACCGCCACGACGCTCACGCTGGCGGAACCCGCCGTCGCCGCCCTCCTCGGCGTCGCCGTCCTCGCCGAGCGGCTCCCCGCCGTCTCGTGGTCGGGCCTGGCCGTCCTGGCCGCCGGCCTGGCGGTTCTCGCCTCCGGGTGATCTCGGCGAGCGACCGGCTGCCGCCGGGCGCCGCAGGAGTGGCGGGAACACCCGGGCCTCTTCGGTGGGGTCACGCGGGAAGTCGGCCGGGCCGACTTCCCGTGCGCCCGCTTCAGCGGCGGCGGCCCCTCGCGGGGAGGGCGCGGACGCGGGTGAGGTGGCGCTCGTAGAGGTCGCGGGAGTTGCGCAGGAAGCCGGCCAGCAGGGCCAACTCCTCCTTGCTGTAGGCCTTGAGTGCCTCGCCGCCCTCCAGTGCGAACGGGCCGTACAGCTCCCAAGCCTTCTGCTGCGCCTGCTCGGTGATCCGGACGGCGACCTTGCGACGGTCCGAGGGGTCGGCCGAGCGGGTCAGGTAGCCGAGGCGCTCCAGGCGGTCGAGCATCGTCGTCACGCTGCCGGTGGTGAGCCCCAGGGCCTGGCTGAGCTGCCCCGGTCCGTACGACTCCTGTTGCATCAGCAGTTCCAGGCAGCGCAGGTCCGTCCGGTTCACCCCGAGGACGGCCGCCGCCGCCTCGTCGAAGGCGTCCACCGCCGCCTGCAGGGCCTGCACCTCCGTGCTCACGGCTTCCCGGAGCTCGTCCGCGGGCCGGCTCGCATCCGTCACCACAATCTCCTTGACAGTCGAGTCTCTTGAGTATCAAGATGAATTTACCTCGATAGCCAAGATACATGAGAGTCAAGGGAAGTGCTCCCCATGCATGTCATCGTCATCGGCGGCGGTACCGGCGGAATGTGCCTGGCCCACGGGCTCAAGAAGGCGGGCGTCTCGGTCGCGGTCTACGAGCGGTACGGCTCGCGCTCCGACGGCCTGTACGGCTACCGCGTCGGCATCGACCCCACCGGCAACCGCGCGCTGCGGCAGTGCCTGCCCCCGGACCTCTTCGACACCTTCGTCGCCACCTGCGCCCGCACCCCGCGCCACTTCAACGTGTTCACCCAGAAGCTGCGCCGCACCGCCACCTTCCCGCTGCGCGACGACCGCGACGCCGTCGACAGCGAGCGCTCGGTGTCCCGCGCGACCCTGCGGCAGGTGCTCTTCACGGGGATGGACGACGTCGTCCACTACGGCAAGGTCTTCACCCACTACGAGCAGCACGAGGACGGCACCGTCACCGCCCACTTCGCCGACGGCACCAGTGCGACCGGCGACGTCCTGATCGCCGCCGACGGCACCCGGTCCGCCGTCCGTCAGCAGTACCTGCCGCACGCCCGGGTCAAGGACGCCGGCATCACCTCCATCGCCACCAAGACCCCGCTCACCCCGGAGACCCGCGCACTGCTGCCCGAGGAGGCCCGCAACGGCATCTCGCTGATCTTCGGAACCAAGGGCCTGATGGGCATGGTCCACGTGATGGAGTTCCCGTGGGACACCGACGGCCGGCCCAAGGACCCGGCGGACGCCGCGCTGCTCGACGCGTGGTCCGGACTGCAGTACGACAACTCCCGGGACTACATCAACCTCTCCGTCTGGAGCTCCCACGACCACTTCCCGGCCGACACCACCGAACGGCGCGGCGCCGAACTGATCCGCACCGCACTGGAGGTGTGCGACAACTGGCACCCCGGCCTGCGCCGCATCTTCGAACTCTCCGACCCCGACGCCGCGTTCCCGATGAGGATCTCCACCTCCGAGCCCGTCGAGCCGTGGCGCACCACCAATGTCACCCTGCTCGGCGATGCCATCCACACCATGACCCCCGGCCAGGGCGTCGGCGCCAACACCGCCCTGCGCGACGCGGCCCTGCTCTGCCGCGAACTGACCGCCGCCGCCCGGGGCGAGAAGCCCCTGCTCGCCGCGATCGGCGACTACGAGGCCGAGATGATCCCGTACGGCTTCGCCCGCGTCGCCGACTCCCTCGACAACAACGGCACCAGCGGCGACGACCCGCTCTACAAGCCGCTGACCGGCCGTCTCGCCCTGTTCGCCGCCCGCACCTACTTCAGCCTCACCAGCCGCATTCCGGCCGCCCGCCGGAAGTTCCTCGACGACCTGTACGCCTACCGCGGCGCCGACGAACGCGCCGACGAACTCCGGGACCTGTGAAACCCGTGCGGGACGGGTCTGGCCGGGTGTTGGATGATCACGTGACCGACACCGCCCTCGCCCGGCTGCACGAGTCCCTCCGCTCACGCCCCGGGGCCACCGGGACCGCCTTCGACCCCTTCCCCTTCCTCCGCGCCCTGCACGAGGCGGGCTCCCGCGCCGTCGTGATCGGCCAGGTGGCCGGGATCCTGCACGGCTCGGCCGACCCGACGAGCGACCTCGACCTCCTGTGGGACGGGAGCCCGGCGGAAGCCGGGTCCCTGCGGGCCGCCCTGACGGCCGCGGGCTGCACCGAACTCCCCGACCTCGACCGGCCGTCGACGCCTTTCCGAGTGCCGGGCGCCGACGGAGACCTCTGCACCCCGGCGGCGCCGTGGGGCGGCCTCGACACCACGGGCTGCCTGGCCAGGGCCGTTACCGCCGTCGATCCGTCGACCGGCCTCACGGTGCGGTACGCGGCGCTCGACGACCTGATCCGGATGCGGCGGGCGCTCGCCCGCCCGAAGGACCACCGCCGCGCGGACGAGCTCGAAGGCCTGCGGGGCGCCTCCCCGCTCGACGTCCTGGCCAGGTTCCGGCGGGCGATCCTCGACAAGGACGCCGACGCCCTCGCCGACCTCTACGCGCCGGACGCCGTCCACGAGTTCCCCTTCCTCTTCCCGGGCATGCCCGAGCGCCACGAGGGCCGGGAGGCCGTCCGCGCGGGCTACCGCGCCGCCTGGGGCGCGAGCCCCGCGCAGCCGCGGGAGATCCGCGAGGTCGCCGTCCACCGGAGCACCGACCCCGAGGTGATCACCGTCGAGCAGGTCGTCACGGGCACGGTCGCGGGGACGGGCCGCCCGTTCTCCGCCTCAGGCCTCCTGGTGATCCGCGTCCGTGCCGGCCTCATCGTGCACGTCCGCGACTACATGGACGGCCTCGGCGTGGCCCACGCCATGGGCCGCCTGACCGCCGTCGCCGCCCAGCTGGAGGGCGGCGCCTGATCCGGGGCCCGGCCGGCTTCCCCGGCGGTGGGGTGGGCTGAGGTGCGCTGGATGGAACGGGACCAGGAGGTTCCGCTGACGGCGGTCACCAGGTTTACGAGGTTCCCCAGTAGCCCTAGCAGCGGCCGGTGAGGCACCAGGACGTCACCAGGGACTGCTGGACGTGCTGGAGGAGGGCGGGCCAGTCCTCGGCGGGGCCGGCGACCAGGAGGGCATAGGTCTTCCCGTCGGGGGCGGTGAGGACGTGGTCGACGACGCGGCGGGTGCCCCTGCCGGGCGGGTCGTAGGCGTACTCCAGGTCGGCGGCGCCGCCCGCCGTGACCTCCAGGCGGATGCGCCGGTAGCCCGGGAAGCGGGTGGGGTTGCCGGCCAGGCTGCTGTCGGTGGCGGCGGCCTGGTCGTAGGGAGCGCCGTCGCCCATGACGAAGACCTGGATCAGGCTGGTGCCGTCGGGGGAGTCGTAGAAGACGGACGTGCCGTCGGCGCGTCGTCGCCAGCCCTCGGGGACGGTCAGGGTGAAGCCCGCCGCGTCCTGGACCGTCGTGAGGCCGGTGGTCGGTGTGGATGTCGATGTGGGCGTCGGGGTGGGGGCCGGGCTCGTCGGGACGGGAGAGGCCGGAGGGGTGGTGGTACGGGTCGGGGTGGGGGAGAGGCGCACCGGTGAAGGGGACGTCGAGGTCCCGGCGTTGGCCGGCGGCTTCCCGTCGGCGCGCAGTGACAGCAGGTACCAGCCGCCGCCCGCGATCCCGCCCACGAGCACTCCGGCCACGGCCGCCAGCACCAGCGCCCTCGGGCGAGGCCGCCCGGCCGACGGCCCCTCGGGCGGCGGGTGCTCGGCCTGCGGCTGTCCGTGCGGCGGGTAGTCGGCCTGCGGCTGTCCGTGCGGCGGGTAGTCGGGCTGCGGGTTTCCGGGCTTCGGGTAATCGGGTGGCCGGTAGTCGGCCTGCGGCTGTCCTTCCGGCGGGTACCTAGGCGGCAGCGCCGGAGGTGGCGGCGGCTGGACGGGCGGCGGCGGAGCCGCCGGGCCCGGCCGGGTGACCCAGCGCTGCCGTTCGGCGTCCCATTCCAGGTCCACGGCTCAGCCCAGGAACTGTTCGATCGCCTGGACGACGGCGAGTGCCGAGGCGAGCCCGGACACCACCGTGCCCGCTCCCCCGAGCAGGTCCCGCAGTCGCTCCAGCCGTGTCCGCCCGGCCGTCCCGGTCCGTTCGAGCTCCGTGCCGATGGCCTCCAGCTCGCCCTCCACCCGCTCCACGCCGTCGCCCTCCGTCCGTGCCAGCAGCGGGAGTTGCTGCTGGAGCGTCCGGACGGAGGTCAGCAGCTCGCGCGCCTGGGCGTCGAGGTGCACCGAGGAGTCGACGGCTCGCGCGCCCGCGCCGGACGCCACCGCACCCCCGCTCATCGACCCGATGGCGATCGCGCCGGGCGCGGCGGCGCCCGGCACCGCGACGCCCGGTTCACCCGCGGCAGGGGCGGGACCGACCCGCTGCGACCGGTCCTCCGCCACGGCGTGGTCGCCCGCCGCGACCGCCCCACCGCTCAGCCGGCCGATCGACACCCCGCCGGCCTGCTCCCGCTCTCCACCACTCATCGAGAAGTCCTCTCCATCAGGTCGTTCCGTCACCACCGGCGGCGCCCCCGGCCCGGGCCGAGGCGCCGGCCCCGGACGCGACCGCGCCGCCGCTCATCGCGCCGATGTAGACGCCGCCCTCCAGCACCTGCACCACGGTCTGCTCGAACTGGCCGGTGTCGTAGCCCTCGCTGTGCAGCGCCTCCCGCACGCCCGCGATGACCCGTTCCTGGACCGTCCGCAGGTACCGGTTGACGTCCAGGTCCTGGAGCAGCGAGACGGAGGGCTCGGCGGCGAGTTCGCGCAGCGAGACGCCCGGCCGGGCCGACGGCGCGAAGCCGTCCCCCGCCGTGCCCGCCCCGCCTCCGGGCCCGGCGCCGTAGCGCAGCAGCGCCCGGAGCGCGGCCGGGCCGGCCACGAAGGCGGACACCGCCGGGCGCCCGGAACGCAGCCGGACGCCACGCAGGGCGACGGCGTCGGCCAGCAGCTCGTAGTCGTGCCGGACCGGCCCGAGGACGTGCGGCACGACCTCCAGCACCAGCAGCCGCCCCTGGGTGTGCACCCGGATCAGCACCGTCAGCACCACCTGCTCGTCCCACGCGCCGATCCGGATCCGCAGGAAGTGCCGGCGCCGCTCGGCGCCCTCGTCCACCGCGTCGTGCAGGTGCCGCTCGACGGTCTCGCGGTCGCGGCGGACGGCGCCGCGCGCGGGGCCGTAGGGGAGCAGGACGACCTCCTGGACCTCCATGTCCCGCAGCCGGTCGAGGCTGGTCTCGGCGGCGGCCTGCCGCAGGGCGTGCAGGCGCGGGACGATCAGGTCGAGGACGGCGCGCGCGGTGAGGTCGCGCTGCCCGGGATCGACGCCCTGCCCCGGGACGACGCGCCCGGTCGTGCGGCGCTTGAGCTCCAGGACGAACGACCAGGGCTGGAACGGGATCCCGGAGCCGAGGAAGGGCTGCGCGGGGTCGTAGACGACGAGCGCGGAGTACTGCTCGGCCTCGATGGCGCCGCGGATCGCGCGGTAGCGGCCCCGGCGGGGCGGTTCGGCGGGCGGCAGGTCGGGGTAGCGCAGCCGGTTGAGCTGTTCGCGGATGGTGCGGGCGGCCAGCAGCCGGTGCACCCACACCACGGCGGCGAGCGCGCACGGGAATGCCACGCCGAGGTAGTAGGAATGCTGGACGAGGTCGCTCACCGCCCGCGCCCAGTAGCCGAGTTGGGCGAGGACGGCGACGACCGAGAGGAAGCCGGTCCGCGCCCGCCGGAGCGGGGGCGGCGAGCTGGCCGGCGGGGCGGGCGCGTAGAGCGCGTGGTCGCGGGCGGCCGGGGTCTTGGCGAACCAGGACAGCATGCAGACGAAGGCGTAGAGGAGGGCGAAGTTGGCGACGTACGGGGTGGCCGTCCGTATCCCCTCCCCGAGCGTGTCGGAGGCGGAGGGGCCGTAGTAGCCGGGCCCGAGCCGGGGGGAGGGGTCCGCGATCAGCGGCTGGTACGAGGCGGCGAGGAAGCCGACCCAGATCGCCGCCAGCACGGCCCCGGTGACCGCCTCCGCCGCCCGCGCCCTGAGCGCGTGCGCGAGGACCGGGACGAGGTCGAAGCCCAGTGACGGCGGCACGGAGCGCTCGTCGTGCTCGACCAGTTCGGAGACGACCCGTCGGCGGAACTCCGGGTCGAGGTGCACACCCGCGCACATCAGTCGGGTCGCCTCGGACGTGGCGTACGGCTGGAACGTCATCCACTCCCCCTGTGGCGAGTACCAACTGGCGGGGATTATCCGCCTGTTGGCGGACAGTCGGCTACCTCTTTAACGCACTGAGCCCCCGGACGGTCACGCCGTCCGGGGGCTCAGGGGGCTCACGATGCCGAGGAGATCAGCACTCGATGACGTTCACGGCGAGGCCGCCGCGCGAGGTCTCCTTGTACTTGATCTTCATGTCGGCACCGGTCTCCTTCATCGTCTTGATCGCCTTGTCGAGCGAGACGTGGTGCCGGCCGTCGCCGCGCAGGGCCATGCGGGCGGCGGTGACGGCCTTGACGGAGGCCATGCCGTTGCGCTCGATGCACGGGATCTGGACCAGGCCGCCGACCGGGTCGCAGGTGAGGCCGAGGTTGTGCTCGATGCCGATCTCGGCGGCGTTCTCGACCTGCTCGGGGGTGCCGCCGAGGACCTCGGCAAGGCCGCCCGCGGCCATCGAGCAGGCGGAGCCGACCTCGCCCTGGCAGCCGACCTCGGCGCCGGAGATCGAGGCGTTCTCCTTGAACAGCATGCCGATGGCGCCGGCCGCGAGGAGGAAGCGGACGATCCCGTCCTCATCCGCACCCGGGATGAAGTTCAGGTAGTAGTGCAGGACGGCGGGGATGATCCCGGCCGCGCCGTTGGTCGGCGCGGTGACCACCCGGCGGCCGGACGCGTTCTCCTCGTTGACCGCCATCGCGTAGAGCGTCACCCACTCCATCGCGTTGGCCGGGCCGATGCCCTCGGCGCGCAGCGCGCGGGCCGCCGCGGCCGCGCGGCGGCGGACCTTGAGGCCGCCGGGCAGGATGCCCTCGCGGGACATGCCGGCCCGCACGCACTCCTGCATGACCTGCCAGATCTCCAGCAGCCCGGCGCGGATCTCCTCCTCGCTGCGCCAGGCCTTCTCGTTCTCCAGCATCAGGCCGGAGATCGACAGCCCGGTCTCGCGGGTCAGGCGCAGCAGCTCCTCACCGGTGCGGAAGGGGTACTTCAGCGCGGTGTCGTCCGGCTTGACCCGGTCGGCGCCGATCGCGTCCTCGTCGACGACGAAGCCGCCGCCGACCGAGTAGTAGGTCTTCTCCAGCAGCGTCGAGCCGTCGGCCGCGAACGCCCACAGGGTCATGCCGTTGGCGTGGTAGGGCAGCGAGCGCCGCCGGTGCAGGATCAGCTGGGTGTCCGGGTCGAAGTCGATCGGGTGCTCGCCGAGCAGGCTGATGCGCTTGTCGGCGGTGATCCGCTCGACGTCCTTGTCGGCCTGGTCGACGTCGACGGTGCGCGGGGAGTTGTTCTCCAGGCCGAGCAGGACGGCCTTCGGGGTGCCGTGGCCGTGGCCGGTGGCGCCGAGCGAGCCGTACAGCTCGGCCCGGACGCTCGCCACCTCGGCCAGCAGGCCTTCGGACCGCAGCCGGCGGGCGAACATCCGGGCGGCGCGCATCGGGCCGACGGTGTGGGAGCTCGACGGACCGATGCCGATGGAGAAGAGGTCGAAGACGCTGATGGCCACGGGGGACGTCCTTGTCTGGTTCTCGTGGAGGACAGGCGCTGCTTTTGAACGGTGCAGCATGGGAAGGGGCACCGCGCGTAATTCCAGTGTGCGCGGTGCCCCGGAAACAGCAGGTGGCCGGCCGGCGTGAGGCCGGTCACCCACCCCCGACGATCAGAGGTTCGGGTAGAGCGGGTACTTCTCGGCCAGCGCGGTGACGCGGGCCTTCAGGGCGGCGGCGACGGTCTCGTCGAAGCCCGGCTTGAGGGCCTCGGCGATGACGTCGGCGACCTCGCGGAAGTCCTCGGCCTGGAAGCCGCGGGTGGCGAGGGCCGGGGTGCCGATGCGCAGGCCGGAGGTGACCATCGGCGGGCGCGGGTCGTTCGGGATGGCGTTGCGGTTGACCGTGATGCCGACCTCGTGGAGGCGGTCCTCGGCCTGCTGGCCGTCGAGCTGGCTGTTGCGCAGGTCGACCAGCACCAGGTGCACGTCGGTGCCGCCGGACAGCACGGAGGCACCGGCCTCGGCGACGTCCGCCCGCAGCAGGCGCTCGGCGAGGATCCGGGCGCCTTCCAGGGTGCGCTGCTGGCGCTCCTTGAACTCCTCGGACGCGGCGATCTTGAAGGCGACGGCCTTGCCCGCGATCACGTGCTCCAGCGGACCGCCCTGCTGGCCGGGGAAGACCGCGGAGTTGATCTTCTTGGCGTGCTCGGCCTTGGACAGGATGACGCCGCCGCGCGGGCCGCCCAGGGTCTTGTGGGTGGTGGTGGTGACCACGTCCGCGAACGGCACCGGGTTCGGGTGCAGGCCCGCAGCCACCAGGCCGGCGAAGTGCGCCATGTCCACCATGAGCAGGGCACCGACCTCGTCGGCCACCCGGCGGAACTCGGCGAAGTCCAGCTGGCGGGGGTAGGCGGACCAGCCGGCGATGATCAGCTTCGGCTGGTGCTCCTTGGCCAGGCGCTCGACCTCGGCCATGTCGACCTGGCCGGTCTTCTCGTCCACGTGGTACGCGACCACGTTGTAGAGCTTGCCGGAGAAGTTGATCTTCATGCCGTGGGTCAGGTGACCGCCGTGGGCCAGGTTCAGGCCCAGGATGGTGTCGCCCGGCTGGATCAGCGCGAACATCGCGGCGGCGTTGGCCTGCGCGCCCGAGTGCGGCTGGACGTTGGCGTGCTCGGCGCCGAACAGGGCCTTGATGCGGTCGATCGCGATCTGCTCGACGACGTCGACGTGCTCGCAGCCGCCGTAGTAGCGACGGCCGGGGTAGCCCTCGGCGTACTTGTTGGTGAGCACCGAGCCCTGGGCCTCCATGACCGCCACCGGGGCGAAGTTCTCGGAGGCGATCATCTCCAGGGTGGTCTGCTGGCGGTGCAGCTCGGCGTCGACCGCGGCGGCGATCTCCGGGTCGAGGGAGTGCAGGGACTGGTTGAGAACCGTCATGGTGTGGTCTTCCCGGGGAGGAGGGACGGCTGGGGGTGGGTGGGCCGCCGCCGGTGCCGGGGACGATGCGCACGCGGGCGATCGCCTCCTTGCGACGGCCGAGGCCGGCGCCCGGGATGGCCTCGCCGAAGCGG